>NZ_JBSFMM010000043.1:0-59907 GCF_053599555.1 Streptomyces sp. NPDC000941 | reverse complement strand
TCCATGGCGCGGCCACAACACCCCAGGGGGCGCGGGCCCCGGCGCGGGGCGGGGGGGGGGCCGGACACGCTGTTCCCTGCCCGCACAGCGGCTGTTACATCCCCCCTGTTACATCCCGCCTGTCCCTTCCCGCCGGCCACTCCCCGGGGCCAGGCCCGTGTGGTCGGCAACGAGAGGAACACCCACATGGTTGAGCAATCCCCCACTTCTGTCATCGGACTCGACGACCGCGCGTACGCGTCCGGCTCCCCCACCCGCCGTGACGACAGCGTCAGGACATTGGTGGACTTCAACTATCTGTCCGCCACGACCGGCGAGCAGAAGACGGTCCGCGCCGCTCACCAGATATACGAGCATCTGATAGGTATGTGGGCGCCCGCGGTCATCGAGGCCGCCCACGACCTCGGGGTCTTCTCCTGGCTGGCCAACCGGTCCGGCACGGTGGAGGAGCTGTCCGCCGAGCTCCAAACCGATCAGCGGGCCACCCGGGTCCTCCTGGGCGGGCTCCTCGCCTACGGGGTGATCGAGCGTTCCGAGCTCGACGGCGAGGTCCGCTACTCCCTTCCGAGTGATTTCCGGCAGGCGCTGCTCCCCGGCGGAACCTTCAGCCTGGTGGGCAAGATGCTCCATGACCGGCACGTCGCCTGGGCCGGCTGGCGCAACCTCGGCGACGCGGTCCGGCACGGCACCCGCGACCAGTCGGGCAACGACCGTACGAACCAGATCTCGGAGACCAATTACGAGGATCTGACCTCCGGTATCAACTTCTGGGCGCCGCCGATCGTGGACGTGCTGTCCGCCGCCCTGGCCGAGACCGGCTGGAAGAAGGACGAAACCGTCTCGGTGCTCGATGTCGGCTGCGGGACCGGCCTTTACAGCCAGTTGCTCCTCGAGCGGTTCCCCACCTGGAAGGCGGAGGGCATCGACGCTCCGCGCATCATCCGCCTGGCCACGGCACAGGCGGAACGGCTCGGCGTCGGCTCGCGCTTCACCGGCACGGTCCGCGACTTCTGGAAGGACGGCTGGGGCGAGACCGTCGACCTGATCCTGTTCGCGAACATCTTCCATCTGCAGACACCCGACTCCGTACAGAAGCTGATGCGCAGCGCCGCCGACGTCCTCGCACCCGACGGAATCATCTGCATCGCCGACCAGATCGTCGTGGACGAGGCGCGGCCGGTGACGGCGCAGGACCGCTTCGCCATGCTGTTCGCCGCCTCGATGCTGGCCACCGGCGGCGGCGACGCCTACACGCTGAGCGCCTACGACCAGTGGCTGGCGGAGGCCGGGCTCGAGCGGGTGGCGGTGCTCGAGGCGCCGATGCACCGCGTCCTCCTGATCGGCCACGCGGGCCGGCACCCGCTGCCCGTCTGAACCGCGCACCGCGGGGCAGCGACCGACCGCCGCGCCCGACGACGGTTAGGCCGCCCCCGAATCACGGAGCAACTAGGCTTATTCGGCAAAACGGAGTGGACACATTCCACGCCCGTCTCCAGCGTCCGAAAGAGTGAGCATGGCAGTCTCCTTATTCGCGGTTGGCGATGTCTTCATCGACCGGGAGAATCCCGGGACCGCGTTTGATGTGGCCAAGAACGTACTGAGCGCCGGGGATGTCGTCTTCGGCAACTGCGAAGGAGTTTTCAGCGACACCTGGGAAAGGGCGCCGAGTTCCGGATCTCCCGTCGTGGCCCCGGCCAAGAACGCCGCACCGTTCGCGGAAGCGGGATTCCATGTGATGTCGCTGGCCAACAACCACAGCGTGGACGGCGGCCATCAGGCGCTGCTCAACACCCGGGACACGCTGCACGATCTGGGCATCGCGACGGTCGGCGCGGGCGCCAACATCGCCGAGGCGCGTACTCCGGCGATCGTCGAGCGGGACGGGCTGCGCATCGCCTTCCTGGCCTACTCCTCGGTCTTCCCCCACGGCTACGAGGCCCGCGCCGGGGTTCCCGGACTCGCCCCGCTGCGCGCCCACACCCGCTATACGCCGTGGGAGCTCAACGAGTGGAATCCCGGGCTGCTGCCCCGCGTCACCACGGAGAACTTCCCCGAGGACGTGGAGGCTTTCACCCGTGACGTACGGGCCGCGCGCGAGCAGGCGGACATCGTTGCCATCAGCTTCCACTGGGGGGACTTCACCCGCCCGTTCGTACTGACCGACAACGAGCGCCGGCTGGCCCGGCTCGCCGTGGATTCCGGGGCGGACATCGTCCTCGGGCACCACCACCACATGCTGCGCGGCATCGAATGGTACGAGGGCAAGCCGATCTTCTACGGGCTCGGGCACTACGTCTTCGATCTGCCCAACCTGCCCCAGCGCCTGGCCAAGGACGGCTACCTCAGCGCGGCGCGGCCGCAGGACGAGATCGAGCTGAGCCGCCGGTTCGGCGAGTTCCGTATCAGCCCCAAGGAGGAGTACCCGCTGCTGCCCTTCCACCCGGATGCGCGGATGACCGGTGTGGCCGTGGTCCGCGTCAGCTCCGAGGGAGTGCTCTCCGCCGGGTTCTGTCCGGCGCTGATCGACGCGCGTAACGAACCGGTGCCGGTGGCGCCCGAGAGCGAGACCGGGCGCCGGATCGTCGAATACCTCACGGAATGCTGCTCCCAGGAGCGGCTGCCGACCCGCTTCAGCGCACCGCTGGACGGCTCGGGGCTGCCGGCCGACAGCATCCAGGCCCTCCCCCTGTCGGAGTCCGAGATCGGAGCCAAGGCATGACCACTGACCGTCGGGAAGCCGGACCGGCGGCGGACGAGGAGGTCGTCCGGTATGTGGAGGTGCCCGGCGTCGGCGATCCGCGCAGGTTCGGATACGCACAGGCGGTCAGCGCCGGCGGACTGCTCTTCGTCTCGGGTCAGCTCGGCATCGACGAGGACTACAAGCCGGTCAGTGACAGCTTCGACGAGCAGGCGTACCGGGCGATGGAGAACATCCGGCGCGTGCTGAGCGCGGCGGGCGGTGGAATGGAACACCTGGTGTCCATGACCATCTATCTGACGGATATGCGCAATGCCCCGCGTTTCTTCGACATTCGAAGGGAGATCCTTGGGGAAATTCTGGTCTCGAGCACCGCGGTGGCCGTTTCCGGGCTACCTCTGCCCAACCTCCAGGTGGAGGTTCAGTGCGTAGCGCATATTCCCCCCTCACAACCCACGGCGTGACAACGGAGAAAACATGCTGGACCCCGGGCAGCCACGGCCCGATATCGCGACCGTAGCCGAGCTTTTGGGCAATACGACACGTGCGACGATGGTCAGCGCTTTGGCGGGAGACTTTGTGATGCCCGCCGGTGAACTGGCCTCGATCGCGGGCGTCTCCAGGCCCACGGCGAGTGAACACCTCTCCCGTCTGGTGGACCGCGGTCTGCTCTCCGTCGACCGCATGGGCCGGCACGCCTACTACCGGATCTCCAGCCCGCAGGTGGCCGAGTTGATCGAGGCGCTGGCGGTCATCGCACCCCTGAGGCCTCCCACCTCGCTGCGGTCCGCGCGGCTGCTGAAGACCCTCAGCCACGCACGTACCTGCTACCGGCACCTGGCCGGGCGGATCGGGGTGGAGCTGGCGGGCGCGTTGCTCGCCCGGGGGTTGGTGCGCCGTGGGGAGAGCGGCCTGGAGATCGACACGGAGCGCTGGGACGCGGACAAGCCGCTCGGCCTGGCCTCCGGCCCGTTGGAAATCGAGGGACAGCCGCTGATCAAAGGGTGTGTGGACTGGAGCGAGCGCCGCCACCACCTGGCCGGGACCGCGGCAACGGCCCTGACGGACCAGCTGTTCGAGCTGGGCTGGATCGCCCGAGCGCGTGAGCACAAGCGGGCGGTCGTGGTGACCCCCGCGGGCGCGGAAGGGCTGTCGGATGAGTTCGGATTGAACCTCCTGTGAGTCACCCCTCGCCGCCCGGGACAACTCCCGGGCGGCGGGGCGGGTGGAGTGTGCGCAGACGGCCGTCCACGCTCTGGGCTGCTGTCCGTCGGTTTGACGCAAGCAACCCATTGGAGAATTGATGGCTGGCCGACGACTCGACATCTGCATCATCGGCATGGGGCCTCGAGGACTCTCGGTGCTGGAGAGAATCTGTGCCAACGCCCGGCATACGGGGCCCGACACGCAGATCACCGTGCATGTCGTGGATCCCCACCCGGCAGGGGCGGGCAAGGTGTGGCGCACCGCGCAGTCGCGACACCTGCTGATGAACACCGTCGCCTCGCAGGTGACCATGTTCACCGACGACAGTGTGGACCTCGAAGGCCCGCTGGCGCCCGGTCCGAGCCTGTACGAATGGGCCAGGTTCCTCACGCTGATGGGGCCCTTCGACCGGTACCAGTACCGGCCCCTGATCCTTGAGGAGGCCGCCGCGCTGGGGCCGGACTCGTATCCCAGCCGGGCCTTCTACGGGCACTATCTGGAATGGGTGTTCCACCGCGTCGTGAGCGCGGCACCGGACCATGTCCTGGTCCAGGTCCACGAGGCACGCGCCGTCGCCCTGGACGACGCCGCTCCCCCGACGGCAGCGGCCGGGGAGGACACCCGGACCGCGGAGCGCGGGGCCGGTGATCTGCAAACCGTGCAGCTGGACGACGGCAGCTGGCTCGACGGGCTGCACGCGGTGGTGCTCGCCCAGGGCCATCTGCCCACCGCCGCCACCGGACGCGAGGCCGCGCTGAGCCGGTTCGCGGACGAGCGCGAACTGCTGTACTTCCCGCCGGCCAACCCGGCGGACGCGGATCTCGGCCGGGTGCGCCCGAAGGAGCTCGTCGCCCTGCTCGGTCTCGGCCTGTGCGCCTTCGACTACATCGCTCTGTTCACCGTGGGGCGCGGCGGGCGGTTCGAACGCGAGGAGGACGGCACCCTCACCTATCTCGCGTCCGGCAACGAGCCGCGTCTGTACGCCGGTTCCCGGCGCGGCATCCCCTTCCACTCCCGGGGCGAGAACGAGAAGGGCCCGCACGGTCGGCACATTCCCGTCGTCCTCACCCCCGAAGTGATCGACGGTCTGCGCGCACAGGCGTCGAACGGTGGCATCGACTTCCGCCGCGACATATGGCCGCTGGTGGCGAAGGAGGTGGAGACGGTCTACTACGCCACCTCGCTCACGGCGTCACAGGGCGTACGGGCGGCCGAGGCGTTCCGCCGACGCTATCTCGCCCTCCCCTGGGACACACCGGAGGAGGCCCGGCTCCTGGACACCTTCGGCTTCCCCCGCGACCGCAGATGGGACTGGGAGCGGATCGCCCGCCCGTACGGCGACCGGAAGTTCACCAGCCCCACCGACTTCCGCGGCTGGCTGCTGGACCATCTGCGCCAGGACATCGCCGAGGCGCGGGCGGGCAATGTCAGCGGTCCGCTCAAGGCCGCGCTGGATGTGCTGCGCGATCTGCGGAACGAGGTGCGGCTGCTGGTCGACCACCGGGGGCTCACCGGCCGCTCCCACCGCCAGGACCTCGAACGCTGGTACACGCCGTTGAACGCCTTCCTGTCCATCGGCCCGCCCGTCCAGCGGATCGAGGAGGCCGTGGCCCTGATCGACGCGGGCCTGCTGGAGGTCCTGGGCCCCGATGTGACCGCGCACGCCGACGACGAAGCCGGGGTCTTCACCGTCAGAGCCGGCTCCGTACCGGGGTCCGAGGTATGGACCACGGCCCTCATCGACGCCCGGCTGCCCGATATCGACGTACGCAGGACCGCCGATCCCCTGCTGACGTATCTGCTGGTCAGCGGCGCGTGCCGACCGCACCGGATACCCAACCCCGACGGCACGGCGTACCAGACCGGCGGCCTGGACGTGACCGAAGGCCGCTTCCAACTGCTCGACGCGTCGGGCCATCCGCATCCGAGGCGGTTCGCCTTCGGGGTGCCCACGGAAGCAGTGCACTGGGTGACCGCCGCGGGCATCCGTCCGGGCGTCAACTCGGTGACGCTCAGCGATGCCGATACGATCGCGCGGGCCGCACTCTCGCTGGCCACCGAGGTATCCGAGACGGAAACCGAGACCACGAAGGCCACGGTATGAGCGCGCAGGACGCCCCCACTCCGGCCGTCGAATGCGGCCTGGACTCCGGACTGCTGTCCCCGGTGCGCGCGGGCGCGCCCGCGGAAGCCGCGACCTCCGACGAGGCATGGCTCCAGGCGCTGCTGGATGCGGAAGCGGGCCTGGTACGGGCCCAGGCCCGGCTGGGTGTCGTACCCGAGAAGGCCGCCGCGGCCATCACCCGTACCGCGCAGGCCGGTCGGCTCGACCTCGTACGGCTGGCGCACCGCAGCCGCGGAGCCGCCAACCCGGTGGTGGCGTTGGTGGAGGAGCTGACCGCCGCCGTCGCCCTGACCGACCCGGACTCGGCCGAGTACGTCCACCGGGGCTCCACGAGCCAGGACATCATGGACAGCGCCGCGATGCTGGTCGCGCACCGGACCACGGGCCTGATCCTGGCCGACCTGGACCGGGTGGCCGCGGCGCTGGCCCGGCTCGCCGAGGACCACCGGGACACCGCCATGCCGGGGCGCACCCTCGCGCTGCACGCGGTGCCCGTCACCTTCGGGCTGAAGGCGGCGGGCTGGCTGCAGGCCGTCCTGGAGACCGGGGACCGGCTGCGTGTGCTGCGCGCACAACTGCCCGTCCAGCTCGGCGGCGCGGCGGGCACCCTGGCGGGCTATCTGGAGTACGCCCGCCTCGCGGAGTCGGGGTACGTCGCGGAGTCGGGGTACGTCGCGGGTTACGGGGACAGGCTCATCGCCGCCTTCGCCGCCGAGCTGGGGCTGGCCGAAGCGGTGCTGCCCTGGCATACGGCGCGCGCCCCCATCGCCCGGATCGGATCGACACTCGCCGAGGTCACCGGCGCGCTCGGCAAGCTCGCCGTGGACGTCCAGACGCTCTCCCGCACCGAGATCGCCGAGGTCGCCGAGCCGGCGGCGGCAGGCCGCGGAGTGTCGTCGGCGATGCCGCACAAGCAGAATCCGGCGCTGGCCACGCTCATTCGCTCCGCGGCCCTTCAAGTCCCCGCTCACGCCATGGTGCTGGCGCAGGCCATGCTGGCCGAGGACGAGCGGCCCGCCGGGGTCTGGCACGCCGAGTGGCAGCCGATGCGCGAGTGTCTGCGGCTGGCGGGAGGCGCCGCGCACACCGCCGTCGAACTGGCCGAAGGGCTCAGCGTGCGCCCCGGGCGGATGCAGGACAACTTGGGGATGACCGGCAGTCTGCTGATCACCGAGCGGCTGGCCGCCGTCCTGGCGCCCGTGGTCGGCAAGGCCACGGCCAAGTCGCTGATGAGCCGGGCCGCGGCGGAGACGACGCGCACCGGCAGACCGCTGAGCGCCGTCCTGCTGGACCTTCCCGAGCTGAACGGCCACTTCGACGCGGCCGAACTGGCCGAACTGCTCGACCCCGGCCGCTACACCGGTGCCGCCGGCGAACTCGTCGACCGGGCCCTCGCCCACTACCGGGAGACCCGCCGGCCGCGCTGACGCCCCGACGCTCCCACAGTCTTCCCACAGGCCGGATCAACGCCCACGCACGCCCGTATCCGCACAGGCACGCCCGTTTCCGCACAGGCAAAGGGGTATCGCGATGTCTCGGCTCGACCCGGGATCCGGCACGGAAAACCGTGCGCAGATCCGCCGTGTCGTGCTGTCCGGCTGGCTCGGCAGCACGATCGAGTACTACGACTTCCTGCTCTACGGCACTGCCGCATCCCTCGTGTTCAACAAGCTCTTCTTCACCAACCTCTCCCCCGTGGCCGGGACGATCGCCTCCTTCGGCACCTTCGCCGTCGGCTATCTGGCCCGCCCCCTGGGCGGGGCGATCTTCGGTCACTTCGGGGACCGGCTCGGCCGCAAGGCGATGCTGGTGGTCTCGATGGCGATGATGGGCATCGCCAGCACGCTCATCGGCCTTCTCCCCACGCATGACCAGGTCGGCAACCTGGCACCCACGCTCCTGATCGTGCTGCGGCTCATCCAGGGTGTCGCCGTCGGCGGCGAGTGGGGCGGGGCCGCGCTGCTGACCGCCGAGCACGCGTCGTCGCGCCGGCGCGGACTGCTGACCAGTCTGGTGCAGATGGGAGGGCCGGCCGGCACGGTGCTGTCCACGCTCGCCCTCATGCTGTTCTCCACCCTGCCCGACGACGAGTTCCTGTCCTGGGGCTGGCGGATCCCGTTCCTGTTCAGTGCCGCCCTGCTCACGATCGGCCTGTTCGTACGGCTGAAAGTGACCGAGAGCCCGCTGTTCACCGAGGTCCAGCGGAGTGAGTCCGTGGTGCGCAGACCGCTGGTCGAGATCTTTCGCAAGCCCAAGCCCCTGCTTCAGGCGTGCTTCGTGGTCTTCGGAGCCACCGTGTCCCAGGCCCTGACCAGTGTGTTCACCATCAGCTTCGCGAAGGACGTCGGCTATGGGCGCACCGAGATCCTGATCGGCCAACTCGTCAACGGCGTTGCGGCGGCGATCGCGATACCGGTCTCCGCGGCCTGGTCCGACCGGGTCGGCCGGCGTCCGGTCCTGCTGGGCGCGGCGCTCACCCTCGGCGCCATGGCGTTCCCGGTCTTCGCCCTGATCAACACGGGGTCGCTGCCGCTGATGCTGATCGCGCTGGGAATCCTCGCGCCGCTGCCGATGGGCTCGCTGCTCGGCCCGGTGCCCGCGCTGTTCTCGGAGATGTTCGGCACCGGCACCCGCTACACCGGGGTGTCCATGGGCTACCAGCTGGCCGCCGTCGTCGGCGGAGGCCTCGCGCCGCTGATCGGAGCGCTTCTGCTGTCGGCCGCCGGAGGCGACGACCCCTGGCTGGTCGCGCTGTACATGCTGGCCACCTGCCTGGTCAGCGCCACCGTGGTCTGGCACACCGCCGAGACCCGGGGACGGGATCTCGCGCTTGAGTCGTCTGCTTCGCCGTTGGGAGAACGTGTGGACAACGGGGCCAAGGCGGCGGTGCTCGCCGCTCCTTACGAGGCGCGCGACGAGGTTGCGGGTGATCTCGATGCCCGGTAGTCAGGATTTTCGCCACACCAGCGAGGTGGCCATCATCGGTGGCGGTATCGCGGGGGCCTGGCTGGCCTACCGGCTGGCTCAGCAAGAAGTGCCGACGGTGCTGATCTCCACGGAGGAGCATGCGCCGGCGACCTCCCGGCAGTGGGCGTTCGGCCTGGTGGAACAGCGGGTCTTCGACTGTGCCACCGCGCCCGCGGCAGAGGTGTTCGCGGACGGCTCCGGCACCCAGGATCCGGGCTACGCCCCCATGATGGCCGAGTACTTCGCCGAGGAATTCGAGGAACTGAGCCGGCTGGTGGAATACGGGCCCTTCGGTCCGTACCTGCATCCGCGCCTTGCCGAACCCGGTATTCATATGGGCGGCGGCGGCAGCGTGGTGGACGCGGTGCTGGCACGGTTCGAGGAACTGGGCGGGACCATAATCCACGGCCGGGTGACCGATCTCGTCGTCGCCGGCGACGTCTGTCTGGGGGCGCGTTATGAACACCATGGCGTACCCGGCAGGATTCTCTGCACTCAATTGGTCTTCGCATCGGGCGGGTTCTGCGGATTGTTCGCGGACGGGGTCGGCAGCAACACCGGGTATCTGCTGGGCACCTATGCGCGGCACGGTGGCCGTCTGGCCAGTCTCGAACTGTTCAACCGGTTCCCGTTGGGCCTCCCGGACCTGGGCGGCCCCCTCTACCCCTCGGATTTCGACGGGGCGCCCCGGCTGCTGCGGGCCGGGGAGCGGGCGGGCGAGCTGGAGAAGGCGCTCGACGCGTACCAGGGAGACCGGTGCGACGTGGATGTGTTCGCGCACTACTGGACGCGGAACCTCGATGTGCCGCACACCGTGGAGCTGGCGGACGGCTCGTTCCGGCTGGGGCCGGTCAGGGGATTCAGCATGGGGGGCATGGCGACGCGGTCGGCCCCCACCGTGCGGAACGTCCACGCCACCGGCGAATGCGCCTACGGCCTGGCCGTCGACTCGATTTCCGGTAAACCCTTCCCGTCCTTCCTCGCCAAGGGACGTATGCTCGCCGACGCGCTGGCACGGCACTCGGCCGGCGTCGCCGAGACCGACTTCGGCCCCGGCGGGGCCCAGCCGGGTGCGGATGTGTCCTTGCGCCAGGAAATCCGGCACCGTCTGGACGCCTTTCAGGACAGCAGATTCTCCATGGCCTCGGCCGGGGAATTCGCGCGGTGGTGCCGGAGCGAACGAGCGCGGCGCAGGGCGGACGGCACACCGGACAACGAGGACGTGGATCTGCTCATCCTGGCCGAGGCCAACACCCGGTCGATCATGGCGCGCGGGGAGAGTCGCGGATTCTTCTTCCGCCCCGATCTGCCCACCGCCGATCACAGCCTGGACAACCACGTGACCCTGGCTCATTACGACGCGGCCGACGACCAGATACACGTGACGCTCTCCCCCCGAGAAACAGGAGCGAGTGCATGACCGCCGTCACCGGAATCGATCCCCGACTCATCTCGATCGCCACCGAAATGCCCCGCCCCGAGTACACGACCGAGGAATTACTCGAGGCCGGCCGGGGGCACTGCTCCGACAAGCTCGCGGCGATGCTGGGCAGCCTGGGGGTGGAGAAGAGGCATTCGGTCCTCGCCAATTACCCGGACGTCCTCTTCCAGGGTGCCGAACCGAAACTGGACACGCTCGCGGTCGACCTCGCGGTCGGCGCCGCCCGTAAATGCCTGGCCAAGGCCGATGTGCCGGTGGAGTCGATCGGTCTGGTGCTGGGCGTGAGCAGCACCCCCGGCCGACTGCTGCCCAGCCTGGTGTGCGATGTGTTCGCGCGGATGCCGGAACTGCCGCGGACCGCGGCGAACCTGAGCATCGAATACATGGGCTGCTCCGCGATGTCGAAGGTCGTCGATACGGCCCGCTGGTATCTGAGTTGCAATCCCGGCAAACGGGTCCTCGTCTGCTTCATGGAAGCGATCACACCGCTGTCCCCCGAGCTTCCGGGTTTCTACTCGCACTTCTCCGAAGTCGCCAAGGAGGAGCACCAGGACACGGTGAACGTGCTGCACGGCTTTCTCTTCGCGGACGCGGCCGTGGCGATGCTGCTCGGCGCGGAGGGCGAGGGACCGTCGTTCGGCCCGGTGTCCAATCTGACGAACGAGCAGCCGGAGGACGCCGAACTCGGCACCGTCCCCGACGGCGGATCGGACATTCCGGTGGTGCACGGGCGGCGGGCCTACACACTGGGCCCCGACGTCACTCCGCGCGGATCCTTCTACGCCCGGGAAACCGTCCGTATGGCGCTGTCCGACGAGTCCTGCACCCTGTCCGACCCCCGTGACGCCTCGGTGCTGCTACTGCACACCGGCAGTGTGCGCATCCTGGACACCCTGTGCGAGCAGTTCGGCCATACCAAGGACGCCGAATCCGTGGCCTCGTCGTACCGGGTGCTGCGCGACTACGGCAATACGCTGGGGTGTTCGGTCCCCCTGATGGTGGCGGAGCCGGTGCACCGCCCGGCGGGGCAGGGCCTTCTCGTGGCCTTCGGTCTCAGCTTCAGCTGCGGCGCGTTCACCATGACGATCCCCGACGGCGGTTGGAACCCCCGGTGACGGCCGTGGGGTGGGATGTCGACGCCGCTGTGGGGCAGCGGAACCTCGCCGACATCGTATGGGGAGCGGGGCAGGGCGACGGGATCGCGCTGATCGAGCATCCGACCGGCCGGACCCACCGGTACCAGGACCTTCTGCTCGACAGCCGGCGGTTCGCCGCCGCCCTGCGGCGTCGGGGACTTCGCCCCGGCGAGAGCGTGGCGATCATCTGCGGCAACAGCGGCGAATTCATCGCTTCCTATTACGGCACGCTGTGGGCCGGGGGTGTGGTCCTCCCCCTCGAGCCCCTGGGGAGCGGGAACGAGTGGCACATGGCTCTTGAGCACAGCCGCCCACGGTTCGCGGTCGTGACCGCCGCGGTGTGGCAGAAGCTCGAGGGGCAGGCCTTCGCGGACTCGTTCCAGCATGTCTTCGTCATCGGGGAAGGCGGCACACGGTCGGCGTCCCCCGCGGTCGAAGCGGCCGACTGGGACCGGATGCTCGGCGCGGAGACGGACACCGCGGTGGCCGAGGGAGGCGGCCGGACGGCAGTGCTGGCCGCGTCCAGCGGCAGTTCGGGCACGCCCAAGCAGATCGTGCTGACCCATCGCAACCTCGCCGCGAACATCCTCCAGGTCAACTGCGTACACCGGCTGACGGCCGACGATGTGGTGCTGGGCATCGCTCCGTTCCGGCATCTGTACGGGATGCAGATCTCGATGAACCGCACCGTGCACGCACGCGGCACGCTCGTCTCCCTGGCCACGCCGTTCAGCGCCGAGAACCTGCTCGACGCCGTACAGCGCCACCGCGTCACGGTCGCCTATGTGGTCCCGAGCGTGCTCGCCGAACTCGCCCGGTTCCCCTACATCGAGCGGTACGACACCTCCAGCCTGCGGATGCTGCACTCGGGCGGGGCACCGCTCCCCCTGGCGATCGCCGAGACCTGCGCACGCGTCCTGGGGGCCGAGGTCGTCCAGAGCTACGGCATGACCGAGGCCGGGGGCTGCACCCACGCTCCGCCCGACGGCAGCCCCAGCCCACCCGGATCGATCGGGGTCCCCATCCCGGGCACGCAGACGCGGTTCGTCGACCCCGACACCGGCCTGGACGTCGGGAACGGGGCGGCCGGCGAGATCTGGGTCCGCGGTCCGCAGATCTCCCCGGGCTGCCTGCGGGGGCCGGACAGCATCGTCCCCGTGGTCGACGCCGACGGCTGGCTGCACACCGGTGACATCGGCCGCAGCGACGCGCTGGGGTACGTCACGATCACCGGTCGGTGCAAGCAACTGATCAAGTACAAGGGGCATCAGGTCGCGCCCGCCGAGCTCGAAGCGATCCTGCTCGGTCACCCGGATGTCGGCGACGCCGTCGTCGTGGGCGTACCGGACGAGGCCGTCGGAGAAATCCCCAAGGCATACGTGGTCCTCAGCGCTCCGGTCCCGCTCGACGAGGTGTCGGCGTATGTCGCGGAGCGGGTGGCGCCGTACAAGAAGATCCGGCGCATCGAAGCCGTGCCCCGCATCCCCAGGTCCCCCATGGGCAAGGTGCTGCGCGGCGCACTCGGGTCCGACCGGTGAACACCTCAGGAGTGAGCATGCGTTACACGCTTCCCTCACTGTTCGCCGCGGCCGCGGACGCCGCCGCGGACCAACCCGCGGTGTTCACCGACGGCGGATACCGGACCTGGGCTCGGTGGCGTGCGGAGTCGGACGCGCTGACCCGCGGCCTCCAGGAGCTGGGCGTCGGGCGGGGTGACGTGGTCGCCGTGCACCTGCCCAACTGCTGGGAATTCCTCACCGTCCACGTCGCCGTCGCCGCCACGGGGGCCGTGATGCTTCCGCTGCACATGGGCCTGGGGGTGAAGGAGCTGCGCTCGCTGCTCGAGCGCACCCGGGCCGGGACGCTGGTCCTCACCGCCGGCCACCAGGACCTGCCGTGCGGCGAGTTCGTCCGGCAGCTGCTGAAGGGATCGACGGCGCTCCAGCATGTGCTGGTCGCCGACGAAGCGGACGCGGATGGCGATGTGTTGTCACTGGGGGCGTTGGTGCGCCGGTGGCGGGGGACCGAGCCGCTGCCCGCGCAGGTCTCGCCGGAGGATCCGTTCGTGCTCCTCCCGTCCTCCGGTACGACCTCGCTCCGCCAGAAGATCTGCGTGCACACCCATGACGGTCTGCTGGCCAACGCCGCCGCCGTGGCCGCCGACGGCAAGGCGCTCGGCACCGACACGATCGTCAGCGGCAGCCCGTTCACCCATCTCTTCGGGCTCCTCTCGCTCCATCTCAGCCTGGTGACGCGGGGCAGGCAGGCACTGCTGCGCCGGTGGGACGTGGCGGACTTCCTCCGGCCGGCCGGGCAGAGCGAGCCGACCGTGCTCTTCGCCGTACCCGCGCAGCTGCGCGATATCGTCTCCCGGCTGCGCTCGTCGGCCGATTCGGACGGAGCGGACAGACTGCGGCTGCGCGAGGTACGGGCCGCCGGCGCGGCCGTGCCCGCCACGCTGGTCGAGGACGCCCGGCGGCTGCTGGGCGCGCGGATGGTCACGCACTGGGGCATGTCCGAGCTGGGCGCGGGCCTGTACACCCGGCCCGATGACCCGCCGGAGGCGGCGACCGGCAGCATCGGCCGCCCGGTCTCCGGTGGCCGGGCGCGCGTGGTTACGGAGGACGGCGGCCCGTGCGCCACGGGCGAAACCGGGGAACTCCAGTTCCACGGGCCGTCCCTCTTCCAGGAGTACTTCGAGGACCCGGAGCTGACACGGAACGCGTTCACCGGCGACGGCTGGCTGCGGACCGGTGACCTGGCAAGCGTGAACGAGGACGGCACGATCGCCTTCCGGGGCCGCGACGCCGAGGTGATCAACGTCGGCGGGGTGAAGTTCAGCGCGGCGGAGATCGAAGCGCTGCTCGACGATCTGCCCGGTCCGGGGCTGCTCGCCGTCGTCGGCCGCCCGGACGACCGGCTCGGCGAGTATCCGTGCCTCGCCGTCACCCTGCGCGAGGGCGCATCCGTCACCTTGGACGAGGTCACCGGGCATCTCGCCGCCAAGGGCGTGGCCGAGTACAAGATCCCCGTCGAGCTGATCGTGCTCGACGACATGCCGTGCACCCCGACCGGAAAGATCGCCAAAAGCCGCCTCGCCACGGTGCTCGACCACGGGGGAGCGCATGCGCGCACGCCGTGGGCCCGGCGGGTCCTGGCGCTGCCCCCGTCCGAGCGGCTTCAGCCGGCGCTGGACCTGGTGGGCGAACTCCTGTCCTCGGTGCTCGGGCGGTCCGACCGGATCGGCCCGGACCAGGTGTTCACGGAGTACGGCCTGAAGTCGCTGACCGCGGTCAGGCTGCGCGCCGGACTCGTCGAGGCCACCGGGCTCGATCTGCCGACGACCGTCGCCTTCGACCTGCCGACTCCGCAGCTGCTGGCCCGGCAGCTGACCGGTCTCCTCGCCGGAGAGCGGCCCGAAGAGCGGCATGACACTCCGTTCCGGCCGCGGTCCTCCGACGAGGAGGATCCGGTCGTCGTCGTGGGCATGGGGTGCCGGCTGCCGGGCGGTGGCGGGTCGCCCGAGGAGTTCTGGGACCTCCTGGCCGCCGGAGAGGAGGCGATCTCCGGATTTCCCTCCGACCGCGGCTGGGACCTCGACCCGGATGCCTCGTGCACCTCTCGCGGTGGCTTCCTCCCGGGCGCCGCCTGGTTCGACTCCGACTTCTTCCGGATCGCCCCGCGGGAAGCCGTGACGATGGATCCCCAGCAGCGGCTGCTGTTGGAGACGGCGTGGGAGGCGCTGGAACACGCCCGGATCGACCCCGACTCGCTCAAGGACAGCGAAACCGGGGTCTTCGTCGGCATGATGGCCTCCGACTACGTATCGCGCTGCGCCGGAACGGCCGAGGACGCCGACGGCGGCACGGTGACCGGAAACACCGGCGGCGTCGCATCCGGCCGGATCTCGTATGTGCTGGGGCTTCGCGGCCCGTCCCTCACCGTGGACACGGCGTGCTCCTCTTCGCTGGTGGCCCTGCACCTGGCGGCGCGCTCGCTGCGGGACGGTGAGTGCTCACTGGCGCTGGTCGGCGGCGCGACGGTCATGTCGACCCCGGCCACCTTCACGGAGTTCACCCGGCAGCAGGCTCTCGCGGCCGACGGGCGGTGCAAGGCGTTCGCCGCCGCGGCCGACGGGACGGGCTTCTCGGAAGGGGTCGGGGTACTCGTACTCGAACGTCTCTCCGAAGCCCGCCGGGCCGGCCATCGCGTACTCGGTGTCATCCGGGCCACGGCCGTCAACCAGGACGGCGCCTCGAACGGCCTGACCGCCCCCAACGGCCAGGCACAGCGACTGGTGATCCGCCGCGCCCTAGCGCAGGCCGGACTCCGAGGAGCCGATGTGGACGTGGTGGAGGCCCACGGCACGGGCACCAGGCTCGGCGACCCGATCGAGGCGCGGGCGATCCTGGCGGCCTACGGGGAAGACCGCGAAAGCCCGCTGCTGCTGGGCTCGGTGAAGTCGAACATCGGCCACACCCAGGCCGCGGCGGGCGTTCTCGGGACGATCAAGATGATCATGGCCTTGCGGTGCGGAGTGGTGCCCAGAACCCTGCATGTGGACGAACCCACCCCGCACGCGGACTGGACCGCGGGAGCGGTACGCCTGGTCACCGAGCCGGTGCCCTGGCCGGAGACCGGACGGCCGCGCCGCGCCGGTGTCTCGGCGTTCGGGATCAGCGGTACGAACGCTCATGTCATCGTCGAGCAGGCCCCACCGGATGACGCAAGCCCCGGAAAGGCTGAAGAGGGCGCGGCGGCGGGGCAGGGAGCGGCCCTCACCCGTCAGCCGACCTCCGCGGTGCCGCTGATCCTCTCGGCAGCGACACCGCAGGCGCTGAGCGACCAGGCCGCACGGGTGCTCGCCCTCCTGGAGTCGGGTGCCGCACCCGCGGACGTGGGCTACTCGCTCGCCGCCACGCGCGCACGGCTCGACCATCGCGCCGTCGTGCGGGGCGCCGACCGGGACGACCTGGCCGCGCTTGCCGCCGGGGCGCCCGGTGCCGCGGTGACCGGTCAGGCGGATCTGCGGGGCCGGACGGTGTTCGTCTTCCCCGGCCAGGGCGCGCAATGGGTCGGCATGGGCGTCGAACTGCTCGGCTCCTCCCCCGTCTTCGCCGCCTCGATGGCGGAGTGCGAGCGCGCGCTGGCCGAGTTCGTCGACTGGTCGTTGACCGATGTCCTCGGCGACGAGTCGGCCCTGGGCGGAGACGAAGTCGTCCAGCCCGCCCTCTTCGCGGTCATGGTCTCGCTGGCACGCCTGTGGCAGTCCCACGGCGTCGTGCCGGACGCGGTGGTCGGCCATTCGCAGGGGGAGATCGCGGCCGCGCATATCGCGGGCGTGCTGTCGCTGCGCGACGCCGTCCGGGCGGTCGTCCGCCGCAGCGCGCTCTGCTCCTCCCTGGCCGGCACCGGTCTGCTGTTGTCGGTCGAGTCGGCACATGACGTCGGGCAACGGATCTCCGGAATGCCGGGGATGAGCGTCGCCGCGTACAACGGGCCCTCCTCCGTGGTCCTGGCGGGAGACACCGCGTCCGTCACCGCGCTGGCCGAGGAGTACCAGGCCGAGGGGGTACGGGCCCGGGTCATTCCGGTCCGCTACGCCTCGCACTCCGTCCACGTCGAGCCCATCCGTGACCGTCTGCTGGAAGAACTCGCCGACATCCGCCCGCAACCGGCGCGCATCCCCTGGTATTCGACGGTGACCGGCCGGGTGATGGCGGGCCCGGAGGCCGACGCCCGCTACTGGTACGACAACCTCCGCCAACCGGTGCGGTTCGCCCAGGCCGTGGAGACCCTGGCGTCAGCGGGGTTCAGCCACTTCGTCGAGGCCGGCCCCCGCCCCGTACTCGCCGCCGCGATCCAGGAGACGGTGGGCGAATCCGGCCTGGCCCTGGCCACGTTGCGCCGTGATCAGGGCGGTGCCGACCGGTTCACGACATCGCTGGCCGAGGGGTACGTACGCGGGCTTGCCGTCGACTGGACGAGCCCGTTCGACGGCAGCGGAGCCCGCCATGTCGACCTGCCCACCTACCCCTTCCAGCGCCGCCGCTACTGGGTCGACACGGCGGCGCGGTCGTCCGCGGCCGGACTCGGCCAGCGGACCGTCAACCACCCGCTGCTCGCGGCCCTCGTCGAGCATCCCGACGACGGTGCCGGTGCCGGTGCCGGTGCCGGTGGCGCGGTGTTCACCGGCCGGATCTCGCTGGCCGAGCACACCTGGCTGGGCGACCACCGGATAGCGGGCACGGCCGTGCTCCCGGGAACGGCGCTGCTGGAGCTGGCGGCCCATATCGGGGACCACTTCGGCCGCGGGCGGGTGGAGGAGCTGATCCTCCAGGCCCCGCTGGCCGTACCCGACGACATCGGTGTCCAGGTTCAGGTACGCGTGGTCCACGAGCCCGACGACCGCCTGGCGCTGACCGTCCACGCGCGGATCGAGGGACAGGAGCCCTGGACGACCTGCGCGACCGGCGTGGTCACACCGGACCTGGAACCCCCCGGGTCCGCCGGGTTCGAGCCGGCCTCCTGGCCGCCCGCCGGCGCACAGCCCGTGCCGCTGGACGCCGTGTACGCGCCTCTCGTCGAGGCCGGTGTGGTGCACGGGCCGGTCTTCCGCGGGCTGCGCGCGGTGTGGCGGCGGGGCAGCGAGCTGTACGCCGAAGTCGTCCGGCCCGAGGACCTGCGGGACGGCCCGCTCCCCTTCGCCCTGCACCCCGCGCTGCTGGACGGAGCCCTTCACCCGACGGCGCTGGCCCACGACCACTCCGCCGGGCCCGCGCTGCCGTTCTGCTGGCGGGGGGTGAGCCTGTTCGCGACGGGGGCCGCGGCGCTACGGGTGCGCCTGTGGCCGGATGAGCGGACCGGCGGGACCGCCCTGGACATCGCCGACGACCGCGGTCTCCCGGTCGCCCGGGTGAACTCCCTGGTCACCCGCCGTCTGGCGGGCGGCCGTCTCCAGCAGGACACGGTCGCCCGGCAGTCTCTGTTCCGGATGGACTGGACAGCGCCCGCGGGCCGGTCGGCCGACGACCGGTCGGCCGACGACCGCGAGGTGCTGGACGTGAGCGCCGAGCGGGACCCGCGGACCGCGCTCACCCGGGTGCTGACCGCGCTGCGGGACAAGGCGGCGAGGGCCGGACTGGTGGTGCTGACCAGCCGTGCGGTGGCCACCGCGGACGGCGAGGACGTCGATCCCGCCCAGGCCGCCGTATGGGGCCTGGTCCGCTCGGCCCAGCGGGAGGACCCCGGCCTCTTCGTCCTCGCCGATACCGACGACCCGGCGTCGTTCGAGCGGACCGTGCCCCTCCGGGAGCCCGAATTCGCCGTCCGCTCCGGCTCGCTCCTGGTGCCCCGGCTGGCCCGGCAGGCGGCGGGCGGCGAACCGGTGACCGTGGACCCGGACGGCACGGTACTGATCACCGGCGGGACCGGGACGCTCGGCGGACTGCTGGCCAGGCACCTGGTCGACCGGCACAAGGTGCGCCATCTGCTGCTGGTCTCCCGGCAGGGGCCCGACGCGCCCGGGGCGGCAGCGCTGCGCGAGGAGTTGGCCGCCGCCGACTGCCAGGTGGACATCGCCGCCTGCGACGTCGGCGACCGTGCCGCCCTCGCCGCCGTACTGGCCGGCATCGACCCGGATCATCCGCTGACCGGTGTCGTCCACGCGGCGGCCGTGCTCGACGACGGCGTCATCGGCTCGCTGAGCGCGAAACGGTTCGACGCGGTGCTGCGGGTGAAGGCCGATGCCGCCCGGCATCTCCACGAGCTCACCCGGGACCACCCCCTGGACCTGTTCGTCCTCTTCTCCTCGGTCGCGGGCCTGCTCGGCAGTTCCGGCCAGGGCAACTACGGCGCGGCCAACGCCTATGTGGACGGGCTGGCGGCACACCGCAGGGCGCAGGGCCTGCCGGCCGTATCCGTGGCATGGGGGCTGTGGGAGCAGGCCAGCGGTATGACCGGTGCGATGACGGACGCCGACCGTCACAGGCTCTCCCAGAGCGGTATCGGCGCCCTGGCCGACCATGACGGGCTCGCGCTCTTCGACGCCGCCCTCACAGCCGGCCCGGCGCTGCTCGCAGCCGTGCGCGTCGACCTCACGGCGCTGCGGTCCGGTCTGCCCGCACCGATCTGGCACGGCATCGTACGGCCCCCGAGTATCCGGACCACGGCCGCCGCGGCCGGTACGGGGACGGGCGCCGAAACACCGGACTCGTTGCGCCGGCGGCTCGCCGGGCTCGACGAGGCCGAGCGGATACCGGTCTTCCAGGAGCTGGTGCGGTCCCGTGCCGCCGCCGTGCTGGGCTATCGCGATCCGTCCGAGGTGGATCTCCACCGGCCATTCCTGCAGAACGGATTCGATTCGCTCTCGGCGACCCAACTGCGCAACAGGCTCAACGAGGCCACCGGTCTGCAGCTGACCCCCATGACGGTGTTCGACGCCAAGACCCCCGCCGCACTCGCCGAGCGGCTGAGCGGCGCGATGAGCGGAGCAGCGGACCCGGGCCTCCGGCCGCCGGATCCGCCGACGGCGGCACCGCACTCCGACCCCGGCTCCGGCTCCCACTCCGACTCCGATTCCGACTCCGTCTGCCTGCTGGTTCGGCGCGCGGCGGAGGAAGGGGAGACAGAGCGGGCCTTTCACCTCATGCGTGCGGTGGCGGACCTCAGGCCGACATTCGCCTCCGTCCCCGATCTCCCGCGGATTCCCGCACCGACGGCCCTGGCCGAAGGGCCACCCGGCGCCCGGCTGATCGCCCTGAGCTCGCCGATGGCGAACGGCGGGGTGCACCAACACGCACGGCTCGCCGCGCATTTCCAGAACGCCATGCCTGTCTCGGCGGTACCCCTGCCGGGATTCGCACCGGACGAGAAACTGCCCGAGACCTCTGAGGCGGCGGTCTCGGTGGCGGCCGAATGCGTACGGAAAGCCGCTGACGGCGATCCATTCGTCCTGCTGGGATATTCCTCGGGGGGAGCGCTGGCCTACGCCGTGGCCCGCCATCTGGAGACGGAACACCAGGTCCGGCCCGCCGCGGTCGTCATGATCGACACATTCCGGCCCGGCGACGCCGCGGCCCCCGTCGGCCCCGTACTGCGCCGGCTGTTCGCCGATGGCCACGCCTTCGGCGGAATCACCGGCGACTCGCTGTCCGCCATGGGGCGCTGGCTCGCCGTGATGTCCGAGCTGAGCTTCGATCCGGTCGCCGCGCCGGTCCTGTTCGTGCAGGCCGACCAGCCGCTGGCGGCGGATGACCCGGATACGGACCGCCGGCCGGCGGAGCCCTTCGAGCGGACACACGATCTCCGAACCGTACGGTCCGACCATTTCGCCATGGTCGGCACGGACTCGTCTCGGACCGCCCAGGTGATCCAGGAATGGCTCACGTCCACACTCTGACCACATTGCACGGCTGCTCATGGAAAGGAGGTGGGTGGTGAAACTCTCATCGGTTTCACGTACTTTCAGCCCCGCGATAACCCGCATGCTCTTGGCCTCGGACGGTTCGACCACCTTGCTGCTCGAGGCGCTGACGGGTGGCGAGCTCACAATCGATGTCCTCTACCAGGGCAGGGCGTACGCCCGGGATTTTCCGCCGGAGATATCGGATTCCATCGGCGTCGGCACGGAATCCGAAATACTGGTCCGCCGGTCGCGGTTGCGGACCGCGACCGGGGAACCGATCTCCAAGAACCTCGTCGTGGCACGACGGGAGCACCAGAGCCCGATGCTGGGCCTGTTGAGCGACAGGCACGCGCCGCTGGGCCGCGGGCTGGTCTCACTCGGCCTGAGTCAGGCCCGTCACATCGTCGCGACAGGAGAGGACCGGTGGGACGAATCGCTGGACGGCGAGCCCTGCGCCTACAAGGCGTACGTCCTGGTCGAGCAAGGCAATCCCGTGTTGTACATCCACGAGAAATTCAACCCTTTGTACGTGCCGCTGAAGCAAGCGTCGTGCTGTGGCTAGGTTTATCCGTCAGCGCGTCTGACCCCGCGGCTTCAGCGGCGCATTCGGCAGCTCGGGCGCGGGCAGCCGGTCGCCGTCGTACCCCGTCACCTCGCCGAAGCGCGAGCCCGTCATCCAGTCCTCGCGGGCCTGCGCGATGTCCTCGTGCGACCGCCCGATGAAGTTCCACCACATCACGATCCGCTCCCCGAACGGCGTCCCGCCGAGCAGCACCAGCCGGGCGGTGGAGTCCGTGGTGTTCGTCAGCTCGAGCGTCCCGTTCCCGGGGGCGAGGTAGCCGAGTTCGGCGGGGCTCAGGAGCGTATCGGCCATGCGGACCTCACCGCGGTCCACGAGGACGCCGTGCTCGAAGCTCGTGTCGAGGGCCAGGCAGACCGTGGCGTACGGCTCGAGGATGATCTCGGCGCCCAGCAGGGGGCTGAAGGTGGGCACCGGCGAGGTGTCGCCCGCGAGGGAGCCGAGGAAGACCCTGACCTCGCCCACGGGCCCGTCCGCGACCGCTCCGCCCTCGGTCGCCCCGTCCCCGGCCACCCGGTTTCCGGGCAGGGCGATGGGGCTCGGCACATAGTGCTGGAAGTCACGGTCGGTGTGCCGGTGTGCCTCGGGCAGCGCCACCCACAGCTGTACGCCGTGCAGGATCGTGGTCCGGGCGGTGGAGACCTCGGAGTGGCTGATCCCGTGGCCGCCGGTCATCAGGTTCAGCTCGCCCGGCCGTACGTAGGCGTGGCTGCCCAGGCTGTCGCGGTGCTCGATCTCCCCGCTGAACAGCCAGCTCACCGTCTGCAGACCGGTGTGCGGATGCGGGGCGACGTCCATCCCGCCGCTGACGGAGACGTCGTCGGGGCCGTAGTGGTCCGCGAAGCACCAGGCGCCGATCAGCGACCTGGCCCGCTGTGGCAGGGTGCGTCGTACGGTCATCGCGCGCGGGCCGCCCAGCGGGACGTCGCGCGGGGTCAGCACCTCCACGCGCGGGGCGGCCACTCCCTCGGGGGAGGCACCGCAGCGCTGCACGGCGGGCTGGGTCTCGGTGTTGCTCATGGCGCGACGCCTCCCAAGCGGGGATAGTTGTACGCTCAACAATAATAGCGATGATAGATCGACACCTCGGTGAGGTGCGCAACATACCCGAAGCGGCCGACGCGGCCCGGTGAAGGAGTGCAGGTGACGGACACGGCAGCGACCTCCGCGGCGACCTCCAGCGACATCGACAAGGCGGCCTCCGCCAAGAGGCGGGGGAAGCGGATCTTCGTCGACAAGCAGAGCCCGCAGGCCTACGGCGCGCTGGTGCAGACCGCCGAGGCGGTCCGGGAGACCGCCGCCGAGGCCGGGCTCGACCGGACGCTCGTGGAGCTGGTCAATCTGCGTGTGTCCCAGATCAACCGCTGTGCCTTCTGTCTGAACCTGCACACCAAGGCCGCGCTGCGGGCCGGTGAGACGACACAGCGCCTGGGCGTGCTGGCGGCGTGGCGCGACACCGAGGTGTTCACCGCGCGGGAGCGGGCCGCGCTCGGCCTCGCCGAGGCGACCACCACCCCCGCGGACGCCGCCGTGCAGGAGGCGGCCTACGGCGAGGCGCGCCAGGTGCTGTCCGACGACGAGATCTCGGCGGTGATCTGGGTGGCGATCGCCATGAACGCGTTCAACCGGGTCTCGATCATGAGCAAGCACCCCGTACGCCCGGTCCCGGCGCCGCGGCAGACGCCCTCCGCCTAGGGCCTGCCGGTCGTCAAAGGGGCGGCCGGACTCCGCTACAGGTGTCCGGCCGCTACAGGTGTCCGGCCGCCCTCAGCACCTTCGCCTCCCGCTCCGGGTCCAGACCCACCGGCGGGCGGTCCGGACGCTGGGGCGCCCGGCCGCCCAGCCGGCGCAGCCACTCCCAGGTGGCGGCCACGGTCTCGGCGACGGGGCGGCAGCGCAGACCCGCGGCGAGCGCCCGGGACACATCCCCGCCGTACATCATGTCGGACAGCTCCCCCGGCGGCAGCCAGACCGGCAGCTCGGTCCATGGCTCGACACCGGCCGCCAGGACCGCCTCCGGGTCCGTCCAGCGCAGCTCGGCGTCCGACCCGGTGACGGCCGCGCACGCCTCGAGCAGCTCGCCGAAGGTCGTATGGCCCGGCGGGCTCACCAGGTTGTACGGGCCGCCGAGCCCGCGCGCGGCCGCGTCCAGCACCCAGCCGGCCAGGTCGCGGACGTCGATGTACTGCAGCGGCAGCTCGCGCGGCCCCGGCGCCAGGACCGGGCCGCCCTGGGAGATGCGCGTCAGCCACCAGGGCAGCCGGCCGACGTTCTCGTACGGGCCCAGGATCAGCCCCGCCCGGGCCAGCAGCGCCCGCTCGCCGAACGCCGCCTGCGCCGCCAGCTCCCCGCCCCGCTTGGCCTGGGCGTACTCGACCTCGCCCGCGTCCGGCGACGCCTCCACCAGCGGGCCGTCCTCGTCGAGCCCGGCCGGGGCGGGGTAGGCGTAGACGGACCGGCTGGAGATGTAGACGTACTGCCCGGCGCGCCCGGCCAGCAGCCGGGCCGCGTCGCGCACGGCGGACGGCGCGCCCGACCAGGTGTCGACGACGACGTCCCACTCCCCCGCCCCGGGCGCCTCCAGGGCCGCCAGGCCGCCCACGGCGCTCCGGTCGCCCCGCAGGACGGCCACGCCCGGCGGCGGATCGTGGCGTCCGCGGTGGAACGCCGTCACCTGCCAGTCGCGCGCCAGCGCCTCCTCGGCAACGGCGCGCCCCACGAATTCCGTACCGCCCAGCAGCAGAAGTCTCATGACGGTGACTCTGCCCGCCGGGCGGCACCGGCGGAATCGGCGTCTGCTGTGAGCAGACACGCGGTGGGCGGAATCCCGGCTGGGGAGCGGAATTCCGGCTGTCAGCGAATTCCGGGCCGGGAGCGCTGGGCGCCCGCCAGGGCCGTGCGCAGCGCCTCGGTGCCCGGGGCGCAGGACTTCCGCAAGGCGGACAGCTCCTCCGGGGGGAGGCGGAGGGCGGAGCCGCACCGGCTGTGGTCGAACGTGGCCTCGGCCGCCGTCAGCCACTCCTCCGTGGGCTCGACGCCGACGAACTCCGCCAGCCGGGTCAGCTCGGACCGGGGCGCGTCGAGCAGTCCCTCGTAGGACAGCGCCGTACGGGAGCCCTCCGGGACCCGTGACAGCGCCGTCAGGCCCCGGCTGATCAGGCGCGACCACATCTCGCCGAACCGGGCGACCGGCACCGGCGCCGCCATCAGCAGCACGGGATCGAACCGTTCGGCGAACAGCCCCGCGAGGTCCGGCGGCAGGGCCTGGAGGTGCTGGTCGGTGAGCCGGGGCACCAGCGGGCCCGCCCCGGACGCGCTCCTGGCGTCCATGATGCGCAGGATCATCCGGAAGCCCGGGTGGCGGCTCATCGACAGCGCGCAGTCCGGCCCGTCCCGGAACATATGGACGAACCGCGCCTCGGGGAACGCCTCCCGGATCCAGGGCACCCAGCTCAGCGAGCCGCCGGAGCGCTCGACGACCACACCGCCGCCGAACCGGTCGGCCAGCAGCCCGAACAGCGCCTCGTAGTGCCGGGCGACCGGGCGGCCGGGCCAGGCCGAGACGCGCGGCGCGAGTTCGTCGAAGAGCGAGTCCGGGTCGTCGGTGAGATGCGGCAGGACCATCGAGCACAGGGCGGGGATGCCGGTCGTCTCGGCCGAGAAGCGGCCGGGGCGCCGGTGGTAGAGGAGCTCCGGCGCCGGGATGCCGCTGCGGATCATCCGGTCGAACTCCTCGTTCGGCCGGGTGATGAGCTGCCAGAAGTCCGCGCCGGTCAGCACCCGCCCGGGCAGCGGATGGCGGTGGGGCTCCGCGCCGAGGGAGGTGAACAGCTCGTTGACGCTGAGGATGCCGGGGTGCAGGTTCAGGACGTGCGACAGCGCGGTGGAGCCGCTGCGTCCGGTGCCGACGACGAACGTCAGGGGCCGCGTGCTGATGTGGTCCACCTCCGGTGTTGGCCTGCCGTCGCGGGAGGGTGGTACGGCGGGGCGGGCGGTGCGGCGATACGGGTGGCGGCCGGCCGTCGCGCGGGCGGCCGCCGGGCAGCGATCAAGTAAAGGGCGTGGCGTCGTCGGGGCGCAAGGGCGTTGCCGCGACAGGGGTGTTCACCAGCCGGGGTGTTCACCAGCCGGGTGGGCCGGTGAACACCCCCGTACGTCTCGTCAGGGCGCCCGGCCGTCAGCCGCGGGCGATCGCGAAGACGTGGAGGTCCGCGTTGTCCGGCAGCGTGACGCTCTTGATCGTCTTGCCGTCCGGCGCCCGGAACGCCTTCGTCGCGAAGATGTAGGCGTCCACGACGTCCTTGTCCCCGCCGCTGATGTTGCGGTACGGGGTCCTGGCGACGGTCACGTTGCCGTACTGGACCGTCCCTCCGCCGCCGCCCACCGTCCAGTCGGTGAAGGCCAGCTCGGCGCTGTCCGAACTGCCGTCGGTGTAGGTGATCTTGGCGGTGGTCTCCTGGTTGCCGTTGACCGCGCTGCCGACGAACGACAGGGCGGTGGAGGCCGGCAGGCCGATGGTCTGGCCGTCGGCCGAGGCATTGTCGGGGCGGCCGGCGGGCGAGCCGGGCCAGGTGAACTCCAGGCTCTGGACGGTGCACCGGGCGCCCGGCGCGAGACCGGCCTCGGTCAGGGCCTGGCGCGAATAGCTCCAGCCGCCGCCGTCGTAGTCGCCCTCGTCGTGCTCGCCCGCGTCGTCGGTGGCGCCGACGTTGTTGTACGCGGCGAGCAGGCTGCCGGGCCCGGCGACGGTCACCGTGACCGGCTGGACGACGTCCGTGCCCTCGCCGTTCACCGTCACCTTGGCGTCGTAGAAGCCCTCGGCGGTGTCCTTCCCCGCGCGCAGGGTGATCTCGGCCGTGCCGTCGGGCCCCACCGTCCCGGAGGCGGGCGAGGCGGTGAGCCCGTCCGGGGCGTCGGCGGTGAAGCGCACCTCGGGGCGGTCACCGTCGCGGACCGGGACGGCGGCCACCTTCACCGTCAGGCTCTCGCCGGGCGCGACGGTGCCGGTGGTGGGCCCCACGCCGATCTGGTACGGCTGCTCGCCGTCACGGAACGACGGGGGCGCGTCGGCCGCGGCCGAGCCCCAGGAGCGGTTGGGCGCCTCGCCGAGGGCGTACTCCAGCGTGCCGCCGAGCCTGACGAACGACTCCGGCAGCCAGGGCCGGCCGCTCGCCCGGCCGTCGACCTTCAGCGACTGGACGTACGGCGCGCCGGGCGCCGCCTGCGGGGCCCGGATGGAGATGTCACGGCCGCCGCGCTCGATCTCCACGCGCGGGAACAGCGGCGACGCCAGCACCAGTTCGGCGCGGGAGGGGACCTGCGGATACATGCCGAGGGCCGAGAACACGTACCAGGACGACATCTCGCCCAGGTCGTCGTTGCCGGGGATACCGCCGGGCTCGGTGCTCCACAGCTGCCGCATCGCCGCGCGGACGGTCTCCTGGGTCTTGTACGGCGCTCCGGCGTAGGCGTACAGATACGGCACGTTGATCGACGGCTCGTTGTCCAGTTCGGCCTTCTCGCCGCCCGCGCCGGTGAGAGCCCAGCCGCCGTCGGCGGTGTGGAAGAAGGAGTCCAGGCGCTTGACCGCGGCGTCCCGGCCACCCAGGGCGGCGAACAGGCCCGCCGGGTTGTGCTGCACCATCCAGGTGTACTGGGCGCTGGTGCCCTCGACGAAGCCGTTGCCGGTGGCCGGGGTGAAGCCGGTGACCCAGCTGCCGTCCGCCTTGCGGTTGGCCATGTAGCCGCCGGTGTCCGGATCGGCGGCCGCGTTGAAGTTGTTCTGCCACCACTGGGCGCGGGCCGCGAAGGTACGGGCGGTGTCCCGCTCCCCCGCCGCCCCGGCGAGCTGCGAGATCGCGAAGTCCGCGCCGGACATCTCCAGGGTCTCGGCGGCGCCGCCCCAGGCGTTGGAGACGGACGGCATGTAGTGCAGCTTCAGGTACTTGTCGAGGGAGGGGCGCTGGCCCACCGACATGATCGGTTTGCCGGCCGGGCTGGTGTCCTTCTCCGTCGGCACGGTGGCGGCCTGGACCAGCGAGTCGAGGGCGCCGTCGAGGTCGAAGCGGGTGCCGCCGAAGGCCCGGATCCCGGCGAGGGCGGCGGCCGACGGGTCGCCGTTCATGACGTGGGTGCCAGAGGAGTTGTGGATCCACCGGTCCCATACGCCGCCGTTCTGGCGGGCGAAGTTGAGCAGCGACTGCGCGATGTCGGAGCCGCGGCCGGGGTCGAGGAGGGTGAGCAGCTGGACCTGGGAGCGGTAGACGTCCCAGCCGGAGAAGGTGCCGTACTGGGCCCAGTGGCCCGGCGTCACCGAGTGGACCTCGCCGTCGCTGCCCCGGTAGCGGCCGTCGGTGTCGCTGATGACGTTGGGGTGCAGCAGCGAGTGGTAGAGCGCGGTGTAGAACGTGGTGCGGTCCGTGTCCGAGCCGCCGCCCACCCTGATGTCGGCCAGCCGGCGCCGCCAGGCGTCGTACGCGGCGTCGCGCACCTGCCCGAAGCCGCGCCCCGGCGGGTTCTCGGCGGCCAGGTTGGCCTTGGCACCCGCCTGATCGACGTAGCTGATGCCGACCTTGACCCCGACCCGGCGAGTGCCGTCGGGGAAGCGGAGGTAGCCGCCGGAGCCCTTCCCGGCGACGGGGCGGCCGTCGGTTCCGTACCCGCCGGTGCCGCCCTCGGCGGTCGTGGTGCCGGGGCGCAGCCGGTCGTCCTGCCAGGTGCCGTGGGCGGTGAACGCGGTGTCGAAGGTGGCGGTGAAGTGGAGTGTGTAGTAGCTGCGGCGCCCTTCAGGGTCGAGGTAGCCGCAGAAGTTGCCGCTGGTGACCGAGCCGGAGACGGTGCGGTGCGCCGGGTCGATCGTGAGGTCCGCGTCCGTGCTGCCGACTTCGGACGCGGAGGTGCGGATGAGCAGCGAGGCCGCCTTGCCCTCGGGGTAGGTGAAGCGGGCGGATCCGGTGCGGGCGGTGGCGGTCAGCTCGGCTCCGGCACCGGAGGCGAGGGTGACCTGGTACCGGCCGGGCCGCGCGGTCTCGTCCTCGTGCCGGAAGTCGGACGCGTACACCTCGTCCTTGGTGTCCGCGGCGGGGGACGAGGTGACCTCGCCCGGGAAGGGGAAGAACGGAATGTCGCCGGAGCCGCCCGCGCAGCCGGTGCCGGACATATGGGTGAGGCTGAAGCCCCGGATGCGGGTCGCGTCGTACTGGTAGCCGCCGGGGGCCGCGGTGCGGGTGGCGTTGCCGCGGGTGTTCTCGGGGCTCCAGGAGAGCATGCCGAAGGGGACGACGGCCCCGGGGTACGTGTTGCCGCCGTTGCGGCTGCCGATGAGCGGATCGACGTAGGCGGCGGGGTCCTTGACGAGTTCGGCCGCCGTGGTAGTCGGCTCGGCCACCGCAGGAGTGGCGGTCAGCGCGGACGCGAGCAGTCCGGCGGTCAGGGCCGCGGCCGCCAGGGCGGCCGGGGGTCTTGAGGGCATCGCGGTCCCATCTTTCGCGCAGGGCCGCGTTCGCCAGGTCGAGCAAGCCGCAGGGACCGTACCGCACGGGGCGCGTCGGCCGTAAGGGCGCCTCAGGCCGGTCGGCCCGCTTGAACTGCACGCGATGTGCGGGCACTTGACAGCGCGGGCCGGTTGGCGGCGTACTGATCCCTAGAGCCCCTTTGACAACGTTGTCGCGCTCGTGGGTCGACCAAGCCACGTTCCACACAACCGACAACACACTTCGCGCGCTCGCCAACCCGCCCGCCATCATGGGCACATGATTGTCCGCAGGCTACGTGACACCGAGGAGGACGCCGAGGCGGTACGGACCGTGGCCGCCGCCGCCTTCGGCGCCTCCCGCGCCCTCCTCGGCGAGACCGACGACGAGTGGCCGCCGCGGCGCGTCGCCTCCGTCCACGGCCGCAACCGGCACCTCGCCCGCACCGACCCGGGCGGCTGCTGGCTCGCCGTGGACGACGCCGGGATGCCGGTCGGCACGGCGCTGTCCCACAGACGGGAGGGCACCTGGGGGCTGGCGCTGTTCGCGGTGCTCCCGCGGGCGCAGGGGCGGGGTCTGGGCCGGGAGCTGCTGGCGGCGGCGCTCGCGTACGGGCGGGCGTGTCTGCGCGGGATCATCGTCGGCTCCGAGGACCCACGGGCGGCCGCCACGTACCGGCAGGCGGGTTTCACCCTGCACCCGGCCATCCGCATGCGCGGAATCGTCGACAAGGAGCGGCTTCCGGCGCCGGACGGGGCGGTCTTCGAGGGCGGGCCCAGGCAGCGGGACATGATGGACTCCGTGGACCGCCGCACCCGGGGCGGGGCACACGGGCCCGACCACGAGCTGCTGCTGCGCCAGTGCCGGCTGTTCGTCTCGGACGACCTGGCGGGCAGCGGATACTGCTACGTCGGCGACGACGGCAAGGTCGAACTGCTGGCCGCGACCTCCCGGCGGCTGGCCACACGGCTGCTGACCGCCGCGCTGCTCAGCCTCCCGGAAGGCACCGAGGCCCGGATCCAGAACCTGACGGCCGAGCAGGAGTGGGCGGTGGACGTGGGGCTGGCTGCGGGGCTCGAGCTGGCCACCCAGGGCTATGTGTGCCTGCGCGGGATGCGGCCGCCGACTCCGTACATCCCGTCCGGCACTTTTCTCTGAGTACGTGTCAGTGCCGCCCGATACGATCCACGGCACACACAGCTTTCGGGGGGAAGCCAGATGGACGAACAGACGACGCACGACGGTGACGCCGCCGGTGGGGGTGGCGGACGGCTACGCCGCGCCTTAGCGGCGCGGCGCGCACGCGCGGCGCTGGCGGGTGGGCTCGCCGCCGCGCTGGTGGCGGGGTGGCTGGTCATCAGGGCCGTCGACGACGCCGACGCCGACTCCGACGCGGCGAAGAGATACTGCTGGGGCGCCTGGTCGCAGGCCGAGGAGCCGTTACGTTCCCACAACGACAACCGCGCCTTCCGGGAGACGGCCCCGACGCCCGACCGCCCGCGCGGCTCGTGCACGACCACCACGAGCTGGGACAACGGCATCAGCGAGGTCCACGAGAAGATCTCCGTCAGCTACGGCGCGGGCCCGAAAGACGCGAAGAAGCGCCGTGTCTGGCTGGCCGAGCTCTTCGCCGGCGCGGGAGATCAGCTTCCCGAGGGGCTGCCGGGCTTCGTCAACGAGGGCTCCGCCACGCTGGTGCTCCCCGAGAAGTGCGATGTCGACGGCCGCCCCTCGGTCGTGACCGTCAGCGGTGTGGAGAGCGACGGCAAAGACGACACTCCCACCCTGCCGGGTTTCGACTTCGAGCCGTGGCAGGCGGGGCAGCTGCTCGTGGACATCGCCAACCACGGTATGGAGAAGGCCGGTTGCGCGCCGGAGAAGCCGCTGGGCTTCACCGCACCCCTACCGCCGGGATACGTGCCTGACGACACCTTCGTCACCGGCTACTCCTCGGGCGCCTGCCGGATTGACGGACTGAGGCCCGCGCCCGGCGGTGGCGAGGGCGACGGCGATGGCCTCGACTCAACCGTGGGCCCGGTCAGCGACGACCTCCAGACCTGTGTCGTCCGCTGGCACGACACGGTCGCCGCCCGGCTCACCATGACCGCCCACCCCCGGCTGGTGAAGCTCTTCGACGGCCTCACCGGCAGCGCCCCGCCCGCCCGAGGCTGGCGCGGCCAGGGCTTTATGGACACGGATGGCGCGCTCGTCCGGACCCGGTGCGCGGGCCGTACAACAGTGATGTCCCTGGAGCGGACGGACATCGCCGACGACACCCCGTTCGCCACCCCGTCCCGTATCTTCCCCGTCTACGCCGCCGCCGTGGCCAAGCGCCTCGGCTGCGCCGCCGTCACACCACACGGAGACTCAAGATGAGCAGCCCTGAGGAGTTACGGCGGCAGGAGCACTTCCTCGTCGCCGCCGCGGCGGCGCGCAAGGGCCGGTGGAGGCGGCGTGGCCGCCGGGCCTGGGGTCTGCTGCGGAGCCGGCCCGGTCAGCTGATCACCGTGGGGGTCGTGAGCGCGCTCATCGGGAGCCTGCTGACCGCCTGGCAGACGGACAGCCTTCCGTGGTCGGACGAGAAACAGGCCGTGTGCTGGGGGGCGCTTCCCAAGAAGGACGCGGAGGCGTTGTTCGACCACGACCTCTTCATCCGCTTCGACCCCGGCCTCTCGGTCCGCGCGGAGGAGATCCGCCCGAGCCGCGGGAGCGCGGTTGTCCAGGGCGCCTGTCGGCTCCTGGCGCTGGACGACGGCCGCCCCGTCGCGCGTGTCGAGTTCCGGCTCCACAACCTCGACGGGGAGTACGACGCGCAGTCCGCGGGCTGGCTGACGGACTTCCTCTCCCCGCTGGCGGTGCCGTTCGGGAAGGGATCCGTCGGCTTGGCCTCGCAGAACCGGACCTGGCTGGCGCTCCCCAGGGGTTGCGGCAGCGGGGGAGGCGTCAACGGGCCTGCGGTCGTCGACGCGTCCTGGGACAGGCCGCCCATAAGCGCCGACGAGGACCCCCACTGGCGGAACCAGGTGGCGCGGGCGACCGTACGGCTGGTCAACGGCGCCATGCGCACCCTGGGCTGCGACGGCACACTCCCGTTCCCGGGTGACCTTCCCGCCGTCCCTCCCCTCAAGGACACCGAGCCACGACGGCTCTGCGGCATCGACGGGCTGACGCTGACCCTCCCCAAGAAGGAGTACTTGCTCAACAGCACATTGCTCACGCACAGCCCCGGAACGGCCCGCGTCTGCGGCGTCGGTATCGACAGTGCGATAGGGGGGCGTGCGCGGCTGCGGCTGGTCACCATCGAGAGCCCGCGGCTCGCCCAGGTCTTGTCCTACCTGACCGACCGCAACGAAGCACCCGATTACGAGAAGCGAGGCAAGAGTTCAGTCGGCCGGGACCTGGCTCTGTACCAAACCATGTGCCAGACCGGTCTGGTCATCTTCCTCGTCCAGGACAACGGCACCGGCAGGGACGACCTTCCGCGCAAGCTCCTCCCCCGCTACGCCGCGGCCGAGGCGGAGCGGCTGGGCTGCGGCCCGGTGAAGGTCGAGCTGCCGCGCCAGGGTTCCTGAGCACGCGGACGGGCCGCACCCCCGCGCGCCGGGGAGTGCGGCCCGTCCGTAAGTCCGTGAGGACTCGCCGGTCCTACTTCCGGATCAGCGAGCGCAGCACGTACTGCATGATGCCGCCGTTGCGGTAGTAGTCCGCCTCACCGGGGGTGTCGATGCGCACGACCGCGTCGAACTCGACGCCTGTGTCCGTGGTGACCTTGACGGTGCGCGGGGTGGTGCCGTCGTTCAGCTCGGTGACGCCCGTGACGGAGAAGGTCTCCTCGCCCGTCAGGCCCAGCGACAGCGCCGAGGCGCCCTCCGGGAACTGGAGCGGCAGCACGCCCATGCCGATGAGGTTCGAGCGGTGGATGCGCTCGTACGACTCGGCGACGACGGCCTTGACGCCCAGCAGCGCGGTGCCCTTGGCGGCCCAGTCGCGGGAGGAGCCGGAGCCGTACTCCTTGCCCGCCAGGATCACCAGCGGGATGCCCGCGGCCTGGTAGTTCTGCGACGCGTCGTAGATGAAGGAGACCGGCGCGCCCTCCTGGGTGAAGTCGCGGGTGTAGCCGCCCTCGGTGCCCGGCGCGACCTGGTTGCGCAGCCGGATGTTGGCGAAGGTGCCGCGGATCATGACCTCGTGGTTGCCTCGGCGCGAGCCGTAGGAGTTGAAGTCGCGGCGCTCGACGCCGTGCTCGGTGAGGTACTTGCCGGCCGGGGTGTCGGCCTTGATGGCACCGGCCGGGGAGATGTGGTCGGTGGTGACCGAGTCGCCGAGCTTGGCGAGCACCCGGGCGCCGGTGACGTCCTGGACCGGCGCCGGGTCCATGGTCATGCCCTCGAAGTACGGGGGCTTGCGGACGTAGGTGGACTCCGGGTCCCAGTCGAAGGTGTTGCCGGTCGGGATGGGCAGCGCCTGCCACTGCGCGTCGCCCGCGAAGACGTCGGCGTAGCTGGTGTTGAACATCTCCTGGCCGATCGCGGAGGCGACGACCTCCTCGACCTCCTTCTCGGAGGGCCAGATGTCGGCCAGGTGGACCGGGTTGCCGCTCTGGTCGGTGCCCAGCGCGTCCTTGGTGATGTCCACCTTCATGGAGCCCGCGATGGCGTACGCGACGACCAGCGGCGGGGACGCCAGGTAGTTCATCTTGACGTCCGGGTTGATCCGGCCCTCGAAGTTGCGGTTGCCGGACAGCACGGAGGTGACGGCGAGGTCGGCCTCGTTGACGGCCTTGGAGACCTCCTCCGGCAGCGGGCCGGAGTTGCCGATGCAGGTGGTGCAGCCGTAGCCGACCAGGTTGAAGCCGAGCTTGTCGAGGTACGGGGTGAGGCCGGCGCGGTCGTAGTAGTCCATGACGACCTTGGACCCGGGGGCCAGGGTGGTCTTGACCCACGGCTTGCGGGTCAGGCCCTTCTCGACGGCCTTCTTGGCCACCAGGGCGGCGGCGACCATGACGTACGGGTTGGAGGTGTTGGTGCAGGAGGTGATCGCGGCGACGGTGACGGCGCCGTGGTCGATCTCGTACTGGCTGCCGTCGGGGGCGATGACCGGGGTCGGCTTGGTCGGGACGCCGTTGTGGTCGAGCGCGGGGGCGTCGGAGGCCGGGAAGGACTCCTTGCCCGCCTCCTCGTCCTCGGCCACGTAGTTGCGGATGTCCTGGGCGAACTGCTCGGCGGCCTGGGCCAGGACGATCCGGTCCTGCGGGCGCTTGGGGCCGGCGATCGACGGGACGACCGTCGACAGGTCCAGCTCCAGCTTCTCGGAGAAGTCCGGCTCGGCGGCCGGGTCCAGCCACAGGCCCTGCTCCTTGGCGTACGCCTCGACGAGCGCGAGCTGCTGCTCGCTGCGGCCGGTGAGCTTGAGGTAGTTGATGGTCTCGACATCGATCGGGAAGATCGCGGCGGTGGAGCCGAACTCCGGCGACATGTTGCCGATGGTGGCGCGGTTCGCGAGCGGGATGGCGGAGACGCCCTCGCCGTAGAACTCGACGAACTTGCCGACCACACCGTGCTTGCGCAGCATCTCGGTGATCGTCAGCACCAGGTCGGTGGCGGTGGTGCCGGTCGGCAGCGAGCCGGTCAGCTTGAAGCCGACGACGCGCGGGATCAGCATCGAGACCGGCTGGCCCAGCATCGCGGCCTCGGCCTCGATGCCGCCGACGCCCCAGCCCAGCACGCCCAGGCCGTTGACCATGGTGGTGTGCGAGTCGGTGCCGACCAGGGTGTCGGGGTAGGCCTGGCCACCCCGGACCATGACGGTGCGGGCCAGGTGCTCGATGTTGACCTGGTGGACGATGCCGGTGCCCGGCGGGACGACCTTGAACTCGTCGAACGCGGTCTGGCCCCAGCGCAGGAACTGGTAGCGCTCCTTGTTGCGCCCGTACTCCAGCTCCACGTTCTGGGTGAAGGCGTCGGGGGTGCCGAAGCGGTCGGCGATGACCGAGTGGTCGATGACCAGCTCGGCGGGGGCGAGCGGGTTGATACGGGCGGCGTCGCCGCCCAGCTCCTTGACGGCCTCGCGCATGGTGGCAAGGTCCACGACACACGGCACGCCGGTGAAGTCCTGCATGATCACGCGGGCCGGCGTGAACTGGATCTCCTGGCTGGGCTGGGCGCTCGGGTCCCAGTCGCCCAGCGCGCGGATGTGGCCGGCGGTGATGTTCGCGCCGTCCTCGGTACGGAGCAGGTTCTCCAGCAGCACCTTGAGGCTGTACGGCAGACGGGCGGATCCCGCCACCTTGTCCAGCCTGAAGATCTCGTACGACTCGTCGCCCACCTGCAGCGTGCTACGGGCGTCGAAGCTGTTCGCCGACACGACAGTCTCCTTCATGCATGATCTCGCGCGTACTACCGCAATCCTGCCGCCCCATGTCCTCGCCCATCAGGTAAGGTCAGGCTTAGTTAGGCAAGCCTTACTGGTGCGGCCGCGGCGCGCCTTCCGGCGGATATCTCGATGTCAAGATAACCCTAATACATGGACCGCCGCACGGTGGGCTCGCACTGCCGTGATCCGTTTCTCATGTCCGCGAAGCCCGTGCGTCCCCGTACGCGACCCAGATGGCGATCACCCGCGCCTCCGCGCACCATGAGGATCATGCGAAGGAGGACCGCATGGACTCCTCGGGCACCCCCTCCTCCGAACAACCCCCGCTGAGCGCCACCGAGCGCCAGGAGTACGAGCGGCTGCGCAAGGCGGTCACCGTCCGCCACCGCCGACTGCGGTACGCGGGAGCGTCGCTGCTGCTGGTGCTTGCCGTGCTGCTCGCACCGCTCGCCGTGGTCGCCACCTGGGCGCATGAAGAAGTCTCCGACACCGACCGATACGTCCAGACCGTCGCGCCGCTGGCCGCCGACCCCGCCGTACAGACCGCGGTGACCGACCGGCTCACCAAACGCGTCGTCGACAACGTCGACGTCGCCGGGGTCACCGCCGCGCTCACCAAGGCCCTCGACCGGGTCGGCGCGCCGCCCCGGGTGGCCGACAGCGCGCGGCTGCTGACCGGGCCGCTGAAGACCGCCCTCACCACGGCCGTCCACGACGTGGTGGCCAAGGTGGTGCACAGCGACCAGTTCGCCCAGGTGTGGACCGCCGCCAACCGCCGGGCGCACGCCGCCGTGGTGAAGGTCCTCACCGGCGAGGGGCCCAGCGCCGTCCAGGCCAGGGGGAACACCATCGTCCTGGACATCGGCACCCTGGTCGACAACGTCAAACGCAGACTGGTCGACGCGGGCTACGAGAAGGCCGCGCACATCCCCACCGTGGAGCGGACGGTCCCGCTGCTGAAGACCGACAAGCTCGACAAGGCGCAGAACGCGATGCGGCTGCTCAATGTGCTGGGCGTCTGGCTGCCGATCACGGCGCTCGTGCTCGCCGCCCTCGCCGTGGGGACGGCCCCCGCGCACCGGGTGGCGCTGATGAGCGTGGGCATCGGCGTCGCGGTGACGATGCTGGTGCTGCTCGTCGGCCTCGCCGTACTGCGCCGGGTCTATCTGGACTCCGTCCCGCCCACCACGCTGCCCGAGGACGCCGCCGCCACCATCTACGACACCTTCGTGCGCTTCCTGCGCGAGTCCACCCGCACGATCCTGGTCATCGCGGTCATCACCGTGCTGTCCGGCTATCTGTACGGCCCCGGGCGCGGCGCCCGCGCCGTGCGCTCCGGGGCCGCCCGCGCCACCGGCGCCACCGGCCGGGCCCTGGCCCGCGCCGGTGTGCGTACGGGCGGTACGGGCAGCTGGCTGGACGGCCACCGCGGCTGGACCACCGGGGTCGTCATCGGCGGCGGCGCGCTCGCCCTCGTCCTGTGGAACCACCCCACCCCGGCGTCCGTGGCGCTCGTCCTGGGCGTCGTCGTCCTCGTCCTGGTGCTGCTGGGCATCGCCGCGGCGGCGGCGAACGGGCGTCACGAGCACCCGTTATCGGCGGTGGCGACAGCTGGAATGAATAGGCCGAGGCCGAGGCCGAGGTGGCAGCCTGGAACGCAGGAGGCAGGCGGTGAGTTCCGGCGGAGACGAACACCGGCCACCCCGGTTCGGCAGAGCACGGAGTGTCCTGGCCGCGGCGCGCTCCCCGTCAGTCGCCGGGCCGGTCGCCCGGCTGACGGAGCGGCTGCTGGCGGTCAACACTCTGGAGGCCGCCAGCCGACTGGCCGCGCAGGCGTTCCTGACCGCCTTGCCGCTGCTGATGGTGGTGGCGGCCTTCGCCCCCGAGGGCTGGAAGGGCCTGCTGGCGGACTCCGTGCGCTCGGTGGTCGGTGTGCACGGCAAGGCGCTGGAAGAGCTGCGCCGGGCGCTCGCCGCGTCCGGTACGACGAGGAAGCCCTCGGGCGCCGTGGGCCTCCTGGTCGCGCTGGTGTCGGCCACGGCCTTCAGCCGGGCCCTGCAGACGGTCTGCGAGCGGTGCTGGAACCTGCCCAAGGCGAGGATGCGCGTGGCGGCGTGGCGCTGGCTGCTGTGGGTGCTGGTCTGGCTGGCGGTGCTGTTCGTCCAGGCGCCGGTGCGCAGGGGCTTCGGCTTCGGGATCGTCTCGGGGCTCGTGCTGTCCCTGCTGTCGGCCGTCCTGCTGTGGTGGTGGACCCAGCACCTGCTGCTGGGCGGCCGGGTCGGCTGGCTGCCGCTGCTGCCGGGCGCGGTGCTCGCGGGCACCGGCACGGTCGCGCTGGGCTATGCCTCCCGTCTGGTCATGCCGCGGGCCATGAACCGCAGCCTCGCCGACTTCGGCCCCCTCGGCCCCGTCTTCACACTGCTGTCCTGGCTCATCGTGGTGTTTCTGATCGTGGTGGCGGGACTGGCGATCGGCCAGCTGGTGGCCTCCTCCGCCTGGTACGCACGGCTGGTCGCCCGGCCGCCGGACACCCCGGATTCGAACGCTCGCCCACGTGACGCTCCCTGAGCGTCAGGCGCCCGGAGATGAGGTCATCGGGGGCCGCGCGAGCCGGAATACTGAAGCGATGGATCCGCACCTGCTCCGCACCTTCGTGTCCGTGGCCCGCCGCGCGTCCTTCTCGGAGGCCGCCCGCGACCTGGGGTTCCCCCCGTCGGCCGTGTCCCGGCACATCGCCACGCTCGAAGCCGATCTGCGGACCACGCTGCTGACCCGGCGTCCGGTGGCGCCGACCGCGGCGGGCGCGCGGCTGCTGGAACACGCGGGCCCGCTGCTGCACCGGCTGGACGCGGCCCGCGCGGACGTAGAGCGCCTCGCCGGATCCACCACCGCCCGGCTGACGCTCGGCGCCTCGCCGCCCGCCATGACGCCCCGGGTCGCGGCGGCCCTGGCCGAGGTGCGCCGGGCCCACCCGGGCGTACGGACGGCCGTACGTCTCCTGTCCCGCGACGAGATCCCCGCGGCCATGGCCACCGGACAGCTCGACCTCGGCCTGACCGACGGCCTGACGGCGCCGGGCGACTCCCTGCCGCTGCCCGACCTCGGCCCGCTGTCCACTCTGCCCATCGCCGAGGGCGCGCTCGTCGTCCCCCTCCCCCTCGGCCACCCCCTGACCCGTCGCCTCGGCCTGCGCCTGACCGACCTCGCCGCCCCCCGCTGGCGCTGGCTCGACGCCCCCGACGCCGCCGTCCCCCTGCGCCACCTGCGCGCCGCCGGCGGCACCAACGGCTTCCGCGCCGCCCTGCGCTACGAGGGCACCGACGTACGGGCCCTCCTCACCCTCGTCGCCGCGGGCCACGGCCTGACCCTCCTCCCCCACTCCGCCACCAAGGGCGCCCCCGGCATCGTCGCGATCCCCCTGATCTCCCCCCGCCTCGTACACCGCGTCGAACTCCTCCACGGGACACCCCTGGACGACCCGGCGGCGGACTTCGCGGAGCTGGTGGCGGGGATCGTGGCGGGTGGTCACCTATACGAGTGACCGGCGGGACGAAACACCCCAGGTCGTGAAGGATTGCGATAGACCTTGTGCAGTCGTCATGCTGCTGTTATGTCGCCTGGTGGAGGACCGATGAGCGCACAACCCCATTCGGACACGGCTTCGTACGTGGCCGACGACCCCGAAACCGCACTGAAGTATGCGATCCAGCACGTCCGGGGGGACCGGGTGCAGATCGTGGAGGGGGTCATCGATCCATTGTCTCCGAGTTGGGATCACGAAAACGCGGCGGACCTGATCCGCGAGCAAATCGGGCCGACCCTGCGCAGGCTCGACTGCAGAGCGGGCTCGGGGGACCTGGACCTGCCCGGCAGCAACAACTGGTACGTCCCGGATCTCGCGGTCGTTCCTCGCGATCTCGTCAAGGGCGCCGGAGCATTGTTGCCCAACCAAACCCTGCTGGTAGTCGAGGTCACCTCGGACTCGAACGGGGACACCGACCGGATCGTCAAGCGCCGCCGCTACGCCGAGTACAGCGCCCCGCTGTATCTGCTGGTCGACCGGCAGGAGCGCACCTGCACTCTCTACAGCGAGCCCGGGGACCTGGGCTACACCGAGGTGCACGGCCCCCATCCGTTCGGGACCCCCATCCACCTCCCCGAACCGTTCGGCCTGGAGCTGGACACCTCCGAGTTCTGAGCCCGTTCCGCCCGCCCTCAGCCGCCGGTCAGACCGTTGCGCACCAGGGCCAGCAGTTCGTCGTCCGAGAGCCCGATCGCGCGGGCCTGGGTGACCAGGCCGTGGACGCCCTCGACGAGGCGGGCGCGGTCGGCGGAGGTGGGGGCGCCGGTGACGACGGCGCCGCGGCCGCGGCGCAGTTCGATCAGGCCCTCTTCGCGGAGCCGCTGGTAGCCGCGGAGGACGGTGTGCACATTGACGCCGAGGGAGTCGGCCAGGGCGCGGGCGGCGGGGAGGCGTTCGCCGGGGTGGACCGTGCCGTCGGCGATGGCGCGGCGTACGGAGGCGGCGATCTGGTCGCCGAGCGGGACCGGGGAGCCGGGATCGACTGTGAACAGCATGTCAGCTCGCGTCCATCGAGCGGCCCGCGCCGCGGTCCGCCGCCCGGTGGACGAGCGTGTTGAGCAGCGCCGCGGCGGTGCGGGCGTCGTCCACTGTCACCACGAACTCCTTGCCGGTGGTAAGCCGCAGACACAGCGCGTCCCCGGAGCGCAGCACCAGGCCGCTGCGCCCCGCCCTGATCCGGTAGCCCCAGCCGCCGAAGTCGTCGAACGCGCTCACCTGTCGGCTGGTGGCCTCCTCGATACGGCCGAGCGGCACCCGCAGCCGGGGCAGCCGGACGACGGGCGGGGACACGGTCAGGCCGCGCCGGTCGACGGTGACCCGACAGCCGGACAGCAACACGGCGATCACCCCCAGCACGGCCATCGGCAGCCCGATTCCCGGGCTCACCGTAAAGGCCAGCACCGCGCCCACGCACGCGAGGGCCAGCCCGACGCCGAGCAGCACGCGTGAGGTGACGGTGCGGGTCCAGCTGGCGACCTCGCTCTCGCGGAGCGGCAGCCGGTGCGGCTCTTCGGCGGGCTCCTCGGCGGGCGTGGCGTCCGCCCCGGCCAGCAGCCAGCCCAGCGCCGCGGCGGACAGCGCGCAGGCCAGGGCCACGGCCAGCTGCCACATGGGGAGGCGGACGTCGGCGGCGTCGGGGACGTCGGCGTTGGCGAAGAGCGTGGCGGGGAAGAGGTAGCCCAGCAGCCCCGACTCCCCGTACGCGAACGCGGCCATCAGGCGCAGCGAGCCGGTGCCCCGGCTGCCCCGGCCGCCCCGGCCGGAGCGGTGCACGAGGACGGCGAAGACCGCCCCCTGGACCCCGAGCAGGGCCATGGCCACCCCGACGAAGGAGCCCGCGCCGGAGAAGCCGTTGGCCTTGCCGCTCGCCGGGAAGTGGGTGGCGAGCGGGTCGGGGAGCCGGTCGCGCAGGGCGACGTACGTCGTGAGGACGGCGGCGCAGGCGAGGGCGAAGGGGAGGGCGATCACCAAGGTGCGACGCAGCGGTTGATGCATGGATGCCTCCTGGTCAGTTGTTCGTATCATAGTTGTTCGCATGCAACTAGAACAATGGGTTTGCCGGGCGGGGCCTCCGCCGCCCCCTCACCCGAACGCCACCCCCATCGCGCGCACATCTCATATCTGAGATAGCCTCTGCCGTATGACTGACGCCTACCTCTCCCGTATCGGCAAGCTCATCCGCGACGCCCGCCAGCATCGTGGCTGGACCCAAGCGCAGCTCGCGGAAGCGCTCAACACCAGCCAGAGCGCGGTCAATCGCATCGAGCGAGGCAACCAGAACATCAGTCTTGAGATGATTGCCAGGATCGGCGAGGCCCTTGACAGCGAGATCGTCTCGCTCGGATACGCGGGGCCGATGCATCTGCGGGTCGTCGGCGGCCGTCGTCTCTCGGGCGCCATCGACGTCAAGACGAGCAAGAACGCATGCGTCGCGCTGCTGTGCGCCACACTGCTCAACTCGGGCCGTACGACCCTGCGGAGGGTCGCCCGGATCGAGGAGGTCTACCGCATCCTGGAGGTGCTGGGCAGCATCGGCGTCCGCACCCGCTGGATCAACGACGGGGCCGATCTGGAGATCGTGCCGCCCGCCGAGCTGGACCTCGACTCCATGGACACCGAGGCCGCCCGCCGTACCCGCAGCGTCATCATGTTCCTCGGCCCGCTGCTGCACCGTATGCGGCAGTTCAAGATCCCGTACGCGGGCGGCTGCGACCTCGGCACCCGCACCGTGCAGCCCCACATGACCGCGCTGCGCCCCTTCGGCCTCGAAATCACCGCCACGGACGGGATGTACCACGCGCGGGTGGACCGCGAGGTGTCCCCGACCCGCGCGATCGTGCTGACCGAGCGCGGCGACACCGTCACCGAGAACGCGCTGCTGGCCGCGGCCCGGCACGACGGCGTCACCGTGATCCGCAACGCCTCCCCCAACTACATGGTCCAGGATCTGTGCTTCTTCCTGGAGGAGTTGGGGGTCAAGGTCGAAGGAATAGGGACCACCACGCTCACCGTGCACGGCCTCGCCGATATCGACCGGGACGTGGACTTCGCCCCGTCCGAGGACCCGGTCGAGGCGATGAGCCTGCTCGCCGCCGCGGTGGTGACGGAGTCGGAGCTGACGATCCGACGGGTGCCGGTGGAGTTCCTGGAGATCGAGCTGGCCGTACTGGAGGAGATGGGCCTCGACCACGAGCGCAGCGCCGAGTACGCGGCGGACAACGGCCGTACGCGGCTGATCGACCTGACCGTACGGCCCTCCAAGCTCCAGGCGCCCATCGACAAGATCCACCCGATGCCGTTCCCCGGCGTCAACATCGACAATGTGCCCTTCTTCGCGGCCATCACCGCGTCCGCGCAGGGCTCCACGCTGATCCACGACTGGGTCTACGACAACCGGGCCATCTACCTCACCGAGTTGAACCGCCTCGGCGCCCACGTCAAGCTCCTCGACCCGCACCGGGTACTGGTCGAGGGCCCGACCCGGTGGCGGGCGGCCGAGATGATGTGCCCGCCGGCGCTGCGCCCCGCGGTGGTGGTGCTGCTGGCGATGATGGCGGCGCCGGGGACGTCGGTGCTGCGCAATGTGTATGTGATCAACCGGGGTTATGAAGACCTGGCGGAGCGGCTGAACTCGATCGGCGCGCAGATCGAGATCTTCCGCGACATTTGATGTGCGGATACCGCCGGTATGCGGATACCGCCGCACCCGCTCTGACCTGCACTGATGCGGGTCCAGAGAGGGTGCGGCGGCGTCTCTGGGACTTCTCTGGCCATGTCAGCGCAGGGCGGTGGCGTTGGCGGGTGAGCCGACCCCTCCGGTCAGGTTGAGGGGCTTGACCGTGAGGAGGCTGTCCCACCGGCCGGTTGCCCGGCAGTCCTGGGCGAGGTCGCCGAGGTTCCACAACTCGCCCAGGGGCAGCCCCAGTTTGGCGATGAGTTCCTGGTGCATCATGCCGTCGTCCTCCGGTGCGCTGTGGTGGAAGTGGCTGCTGTCCAGCACGGGAAGGACCTCGACGGCGAAGGTGTCGGTGGCCATCAGGGCGATGCGGTGGTCCCAGCACCAGGCGGCGAAGGAACGGCTCTGGGCGAACCCGGTCGCGCGGCGCTTCGTACGAGTCTCGTCGCGCTGTGCGGGGTCGGCGGCGAGGTACCAGGCCGCCCAGCCGGTATGGATGAGGACCAGGTCACCTGGTTCGACCTCACAGCCCTGTGCGGCGAGCGCGTCGTCGAGGAGGCTCGTGGTCAGCGCGGGACCGTCGGCGTGGGACAGCGGGGTGCCGCGGTCCCTGAGCAGACCGTCGATGTCGATCAGCAGACCGCGGCCCGCCAACGGTGTCTCGGCCCACAGCTGAACGCCCAGGCGCGGAGTGCGGGGTGCGATCTCGTCGTCGGGGACGCCGTTGTAGAAGCCGAATCCGGAAGCCCGGCGGTGGCGCAGTCCGTCGATCTGCGTACTCGCCTGGAGATGGAAGTCGTCCAGGACGTCGTCGCGGGCCTGGTCGTGCTTGGCGGTGATGCGGTGACGGGGGATGCCGCGGGCCTTGGACATGGGCGGGTCGAAGGCGTCCAGCGCGTAGTCGAGGTTGAAGGCCCGGCCGTCGGTGACGCGGGCGGCCGCGCGGCGGATCTGCGGCGGGCCGGCGAAGTTGGCCATACCGCGTTCTGGCTGGTCGGCGAAGAGGTGCCAGCTGGATCCGGCGGGTGCGTCGGCACGTTCGGCGAGTTGCCGGTAGGTGGGCAGTGACACGTGGGCGGCTTTCGGTCAGGGGCAGCGGGCGGCGATCGCGACCGCTGCCCGGCGTACTTCGCTGATGAGGCGGGCGTGGTGGTCCTCGGTGAGTTCGCCACTGGGTCCACTGACACTGAGCGTGCCGAGGGCGTCGTCGCCGCGCAGGATGGGTGCGCTGACCGCGGTGACGTTCAGCGCGCGTTCGCTCAGAGACAGGGCGTATCCGTCCGTGTGGACCTGGTGGAGCTCCGCGGTCAGATCGTCGGCCGTGACCTGCTCGCCGGAGATCCGGGTGAAGGGCGTCGCCTGTTCGACGAACACCTTGCGGTCGGCCTCGGGCATCCAGGCGGCCAGCACCTTGCCCGCGCCCAGGTGCAGGGGGAGCTTTTCCCCGATGGGCAGCTGGTAGCGCAGCGGGTTGCGGCCCTGCACGCGGGCGATGAGCACGCGCGCCAGAGCGACGCGTACGAACAGGCTGGCGGTCAGGCCGGTGGTAGCGGCGAGTTCCTGGAGGACCGGGAGGGCGACCTGGCTGAGCCGGTTGTTGACCAGGAAGGCGTGGGCGGTGGCGACGGCGGCGGGGCCGGCGACGTATCCGGTGTCCTCCTTGGCGGCGTAACCACGGTCGACGAGCACATTGAGGATGCGCTGGGTGGTGGCGACGTGGAGATTGGCACGGCGCGCGATCTCGCTCAGGCGCAGGGGCTGCCGGCCGTCCTCCAGGACACCGAGCACGTCGAAGCCCCGGTCGAGGGAACGCATGGCGGATGCGGGGGTGGTGGCCATGGTGGGGCTCCTGGATGGTCTGCTCGGCACACTGAATCCTGATAGGGCTTATCAGCATGCGAGAGAGAGGGTGGATCGCACAAGATCCATCCAGGGAGCCGCCGCCTCATTCCGAGCCGGTCGCCGTGGTGACCGTCGTGGCCAAGGGGAGCGAGGAGTCCTCGTCCTTCGGGTCCTCGTCCTTCGGGTCCTCCTGCCTACGGTAGGAGAGGGCGAAGGAGAGGATGCCGCAGATGCTCGCCGCGATGCACATGGGCGGGCCGGCCTCGGCTTCCACGTCCGCGACCCACTGGGCGTCGCCGAGCACGATGCCGAGGGCCTGACCCACGACCACGACGAGTCCTCCGACGAGGAAGACCACGATGCTGAGGCGGAAGAGCTGTTGGAACACTCGGTGTGTCATGACGGGCCTCCGGTTCAGACGGGCAGAACGCCGGTGGCCACCGCGGCGCCGATGAGCAGGATGGGAACGCAGTAGTAGACGACCAGGGGGACGAAGGTGCGGGCCGGGTCGACGCCGGCGATGCCGCTGGCGACGTAGATGGGGGCGCCGGACGGGGGCGAGGCGCCCTCGGTCGAGGCGAAGATGAGCACGGCGACGCAGGCGGTGGCCGGCGGCACTCCGGCGCCGACGAGGGAGGAGACCGCGACCGGGCCGATGGCCGCCATGGTGGCGCTGGCGGTGAGCGGGATGGCCACCCCGACGACGAGCACGCCGACGAGGAGAGCCATGGCCCACCTGGGCGCGTCCACTCCGGCCAGGAGTTCGGTCAGCTGCTCGGGCAGCCCGAGTTCACCGAGCACGTTGGAGGCGGAGAAGGCGGCCACGATGGTGACGCCGATGACTCCGAACTGAGGTGCCGAATCGCCGATCACCCGCCACCACTCGCGCCCCGTGCGAGGCAGGTGACGTCGGCCCTGGATCAGGACCGTGGCGATCAGCAGGACGGGAATCCACGTGATCAGACTGATCGCGTCCGACATCTTCGCGCCGACCCAGTCACCGAGAGCGCCGCCGGAGGGGCCTCTGGTCAGCAGCAGCGGCACCACGATCCCGACGAACAGGAACAGGCTCGTCCAGCCCGCGCTCAGACTGGCCCGCAGGGGCAGCAGGTCGGCACGGTCCATGGCCTGGATCTTGTGACGGCGCACCATGACGAAGGCGGCGGCCATGCGATACCCCAGACACCACAACCCGCCCAGGAACAGCGGCAGCACGATGTCGTCGGTGGTGGCCAAGGACGCCACGCCGGCCGAGCCCATCAGGATGAACATGGTAGAGCTGAAGGGGAAGGTCACGCCCATACCGGCACCACCCGCGGCGACCGTGGCGGCGAGTTCGCCGCTGACCTTGGAGCGCTTCATCCAGGGGATCGTCACCGACCCGACCGCCGCGGTCACCGCCGCCCCGACATGGGCGATGGCGCCGAAGACGCCCGCGGCGACGGTGGAGGTGTAGATGGGACCGCCGCGCAGTCGGCCCAGCAGGGAGTTCAGGATGCTCAGCAGCTGGTCGAGCACCGGTGTGCGCGAGAGCAGATAGCTCATGAACACGAAGGCCAGGGCTGCGAAGGTGACCTCCTCCTGCATGGCCTCGGCCAGTCCGCTCCACATCACGTGCCGGATGTCGCCGCCGGCGAACAGGCCGGTGACCACGAAGCCGACGAGCAGCGCCTCGCCGATGTTGCGTTTGAGGACGGCGTTCCACACGATGATGGCCGCGATGTAGCAGCCCAGGGCCCATACGGCGATCACGACGTTCCTCCTGACGCTGCTGCGGCGGCGGCACGGATGCTGCTGCGCCTCCTGGCTTCCTCCGCCTCCACCTCACGGGCGGCGGCCAGCACCGACACCGCACGGTCGGCGGGGACGACCACGACACCGTCACCGTCCGCCGCCACGAGGTCCCCGGTACGGCAGACCACGCCGCCCACGGCGACCGGCTCCCCAACCCTGCCGGGCCCGAACTTGTAGGGACCCGCCGGGGTCACCGCGCGTGCCCACACGGGAAAGCCCATCTCGGCCAGGACCTCGACGTCACGGGCGGCCCCGTCCAGCACCATGGCCACCACGCCCCGCGCCCGGGCCCGCTCGGCGATCAGCTCGCCGATCAGCGCGCGAGAGGTGTCGCCCGCTCCGTTGACGACGATAACGTCACCGGGCTGAGCGATCTTGAGCGCCTCGTGGATGGCCTGGTTGTCCCCTGCCCGGGTCCACACCGTCAGTGCGCGGCCAACGGCTCGCGCGCCGGACCACACGGCACTGATGCCGGAGTCCAGCAGCCCCAGCCGGTCCATGGCGTCACCGATGTTCGCCGTGGCAAGGCCCTCGTAGCCGGACACCACCTCGGCCGTCGGACGCGTGGTGTCACGCAGCCCCTCGGGGCGGGCGGCCAGGGCGTGCAGCTCGCTGACGGCCCGGGGCAGTCCCGTGTCCAGGCCGAGCTCCGCCACGAGGTCGGCCGCCGCCGACGCCTCGCGCGCCCGGCGGTCGGCGTGCCGGTACGTCCCCTGGTACAGGCGGTCCAGGGTCACCTCGCCGTCGGCCAGCTCGGCCGCGATCTGCTCGCGGACCCAGTGTTCGTCGCCGGCCGCCCGCCCCGCGTCCACCGCCTGCACGATGACGGCTCCCAGCCCCTTCATGAACAGGCTGCGCAGCAGCTTGCGCGCGGAGGCGGCGCCGGGCTCCTCACCCACGTTCTCCACGGGAGCGCCAAGGCCGCCGAAGTGGTCGGCGACCGCCGGGCCCCCCAGGCCACTGGCCACCAGTGCCGTCCGGTGTCCGTACTTCGGCACCGACCCGATGACGGACACGTCCGCGAAGACCGCGCCGGACGCTCCGGCGATCACGCCCGCGATCTTCCGCTTCAGCTCCCGCGCCCCGGCGTTCATGTCCGCGTACACGGTCGCCGACCCCAGATGCGGGGCCGCCTCCTCCGCCACCTCGAGCGCTGCCTTCGCACCGGTCAGGCCGATCACCAGATCGCAGCCCCGCACCGCCTCGGCGACGGAGGCCGCCCGTTCGACGCCCTCGGGGGTGGGCACGGCGCCCGGGTCGACCCCGCACACCTGCCAGCCATGTTCGACGAAGCCGGACGCATACAAAGCCCCCGCCTCACCCAGGCCCAGAATGCCAACCTTCACAACGCCTTCTTTCTCATAGAGTGATAGGAGCTATCACTAAGTGCGCGAGAAGATTGCTTGGGTGTTACGCGAACGTCAAGAGCCAGCCAGATGATCGATCAAAATTGGCCATCGACAGGCCGCTGCGGCCACCGCGCCGTGGGAGCGGCGATCAGCCGCCGACCGGCCGTACGCCTGCCCCGCGGCGCAGGAAGCGGATCACGGGGTGGCCGGGTCCGGTGGTGACCTCGGTGCGGACGGCGTAGACCTGCTCGATGAGGGCGGGGGTCAGGACCTCGGCCGGGGTGCCCTCCGCGACGGCGCGGCCGTCGCGGAGGACCAGCAGCCGGTCGCAGTACATCGCGGCGAGGTTGAGGTCGTGCAGGGCGATCACGGTGGTGACCGGGAGGCCCGCGACCAGTTCCAGCAGGTCGAGCTGGTGCTGGATGTCGAGGTGGTTGGTGGGCTCGTCGAGCAGGAGTTCGCGGGGTTCCTGGGCGAGGGCTCGGGCGATCTGGGTGCGCTGGCGTTCGCCGCCGGACAGGGTGTGCCAGGACTGGGCGGCCCGGCCGGTCAGTCCGGTACGGGCCAGGGCCGCGGTGACGGCCTCGGCGTCGGCCGCCGTGGGCGGGGTCCAGGCGCGGCGGTGCGGGATCCGGCCGAGGGCCACGACGTCGCGGACGGTCAGTTCGGTCTGGGTGTGGGCGTGCTGTTCGACGGTGGCGATACGCCGGGCGGTGGCGCGGCGGCCGACCTCCGGCAGCGGGCGCCCGTCCAGGGTGACGACCCCGGCGGTGGGGGCGAGGACGCCCGCGAGCAGTCTGAGCAGCGTCGACTTGCCCGAGCCGTTGGGTCCGAGCAGGCCGACCGTCTCGCCGGGGCCGAGGGTGAGGGTGAGGCCGTCGACGATGACCTTGTCGGCGGTGCGGCGGCTGACCCGGTCCGCGCGCAGACCGGTCACACCTGGCTGCGTGTCTTGCTCCGGCAGGCCCGTCATGCCTTGCTCCGGCCGCGGTAGAGGACGGCCACGAACGCCGGTACGCCGATGAGGGACGTCACCACGCCCACCGGGACCTCCTGGGGATCGAGGGCGGTGCGGGCGAGGGTGTCCACCCACACCAGGAAGACGGCTCCGGTCAGCGCCGTGACGGGAAGGAGGCGGGCGTGGCCGGCGCCGGTGAGGGCGCGGGTGGCATGCGGGAGGACCAGGCCGACGAAGCCGATCGCCCCGGCACAGCTGACCAGGGCCGCGGTGAGCAGCGCGGTCGCCGAGAGCAGGACCAGGCGGGTACGGGCGACACGGACGCCGAGTCCGGCCGCGGCCTCGTCGCCGAAGGCGAACGCGTCCAGGGTGCGGGCGTATCCGAGGCAGAGGGCGAGGACCACGGCCAGGACGAGGGCGCACAGCAGCACCTGCCCCCAGCCGGCGCCGGTGAGCGAGCCGAGCAGCCAGAACAGCACGGCCCGAGTGGTGTCGGCGTCGGCGGAGGTCAGCACAGTGAACGAGGTCAGCGCGGAGAACAGCTGCATGGCGGCCACCCCGGAGAGCACGACCCGGTCCGTACTGCCGCCCAGGGTGTGGCTGAGCAGCAGCACCAGCGCGAAGGAGAGCAGGGCGCCGAGGAAGGCTCCCGCGGACAGCGACACGGCTCCCCCGCCCACCCCGAGCACGACCACGGCGACGGCCCCCGTGGACGCGCCGGAGGACACCCCGAGCACAAACGGATCGGCCAGCGGATTGCGCAGCAGCGACTGCATCACCGCCCCGCATACGGCGAGTCCGGCCCCGCATACGGCGGCGAGCAGGGTGCGCGGCATCCGCAGATTCCACACGATGCCGTCGCGCAGTGGCGTCAGCGTGCTCTCGCCCACGCCGAGGTGGGCGGCGACGGAGGCCCACACATCGCCCGTGGAGATATCGGCGGGTCCGATCGTCACCGCGAGGGCGACCGACATCAGCAGCGCGGCCAGCCCGCCGCCGGTCAGCAGCAGCGTACGGGCGCTCATTTGGCGAACCCGAAGTCGCGCAGCCCCGCAGCGACCTTCTCGATCCCTTCGACCGTGCGGATGGACGGGTTCATCGACTGCCCGCTCAGCAGCACGTACCGCTTCTTCTTCACGGCCGTCAGGTTGCGGGTGGCGGGGTTGCTCTCCAGGAAACGGATCTTGGCCCGGGCGGTCTCCGCGGTCTGCTGCTTACGGATCAGATCGCCGAGGACGATGACGTCGGGGTCGCGGTCGGCGACGGTTTCCCAGTTGATCTGGGGCCACTCGTCGTGGGTGTCGGCGAAGGCGTTCTCCGCACCGACCGCCCGGGTGATCGCGCCCGGCGCGCCGCAGCAGCCGGCCAGGTAGGGCGACTGGGAGTTGGCGAACCAGTACATGAGGGAGACATCGGAGGCGTCGAGCCCGGCGGTGGCCTTGCTCACCCGCCCCTTCAGCTCGGCGATGAGCTTCTTCCCCCGCTCCTCCACCCCGAACGCCCGGGCCAGGTCGGCTATCTCGCCGTAGACGCTGTCGAGGGTGAGCGGGGTGGAGCGCGAGCCATCGCCGCCGCTGCCGTTGTCCTTGCCCGCCGAGCAGTCGGCGGGCGAGACGTACGTGGGCACGCCCAGCTTCCCGAACTGCTCACGGCCGGCCACGCCGCCCTTGCCGAGGGTGGAGACGAACGAGGCGGTGACGAAGTCCGGGCCGGCGTCCAGCACCTTCTCGAACGAGGGCGCGTTGTCCGCCAGCCGCGGCACGGACGCGTTGGCCTTCTCCAGGCCCTTCGGCACCGGGTCCGTCCAGGTCGCCGTACCGGCCATACGGTCGGCGAGGCCGAGGGAGAGCAGGATCTCCGTGGTGCCCTGGTTGAGGGAGACGGCCCGCTCGGGGGCCGACTTCAGGGTGACCTTGTGGCCGCAGTTGTCGATGGTGCGCGGATAGCCCGAACCGGCCGAGCCGGCGGACTTCCCGGCGTCCTCGGCGCCGCCTCCCGTACCACCGCACGCGGTGAGCAGAAGGGCGGGGGCGAGCAGCAGAGCCGCGGGGCGGAGGGCGGTACGGAGAGAGGTACGGAGCAGCAGCACGGGCATGCCTCGGTGGTCGGGGCTCGTACGCGGAGCCTGGCCTACGGACGGCCTCCTCGCCGGGGCGCGGAGGTGCCAGCAGGTCTTCGGACTCGGGTTCGTCCGGACGAGGCGCCTTCCCGGTCTCCCAGTGGCGACGTGCCCCGCCCGTCCCCCTCACCGCTGCGCGTCAGTTCCGGATTCGCACCGGATTCCCTGGCCTCGGATGTGGCTCGACTGGCCCCCAGAGGCTATCAAGCCCGCCCTGCGGGTCGGTTGTGTGGCAGGTGCGGGCCCACCGGTGGTTACGTAGGTGCCGTACCGCCCATGGCACAGGTAGGAGGAGCGAGCGCGTGACCAGCCGTGTCACCTTCATCTCGGCCGCCATGAACTCATCGCTGCGCCAGGCCCGGTTCGACGACGGCACGACCCCTCTCGAGGACGGCGGCGCGGCACGGGCCCGCGCCGCGGCCGGGGCGCTGCCCCCGGCCGCCCACGCCGTCACCTCCCCCGGCCTGCGCTGCCGGGAGACCGCCGCCGCGCTGGGACTCGGCGTGGCCGAGCCCCGTGCGGAGCTGGCCGGTCTGGATACGGGCCGCTGGCGGGGCCTCACCCTGGACGAGGTCGGTGCCGCCGAACCGGAGGCGGTGGCCCGGTGGCTGGCCGACCCGGCGGCCGCGCCCCACGGCGGGGAGTCGGTACGGGACCTGTGCCTGCGGATCGGACGGTGGCTGGACGCGGCGTCGCTGACGGACGGCCATACGCTCGCCGTGGTGGAGCCGGACGTGGTGCGGGCCGCGGTGGTGCATGTGCTGGGCGCGCCCGCGGCGGCCTTCTGGCGTGCCGACGTCCCGCCGCTGACCGCGACCGGGGTCAGCGGGCGGGCCGGGCGCTGGAACCTCAGACTGGGGCAGCCGCTGAATCCGCGGGCGGAAGACGACTGCCCCTGAGCTTCGGGCTCAGGAGGCGCTCGGCCAGCTCGCCGAAGACGAGTCCGAAGCCTCCCCACATCGTGACCTGGATGGCCAGCGCGGAGAGCCGGAACCGCCACAGCACGGTGGCCGGGAAATCGGCGGGCACCTCGTTGACGGCCGGCAGGAACGCAGACGCCAGGCCGATCACCAGGGCGAAGGCGGCCACCGCGGCGACGGTGGCGTACCAGGTGCCCAGTTTCGGGGCGAGCCGCTTGCCGAGGATGGTCGCGGCGATCGCGAGGAGCACGCTGAGCACCATCATCAGCAGATAGAGATTGGTCCGCTTGGAGATGGTGTCGGCGTCGCCGACGGCGGGCGGATTGGCCGGGTACTTGAGGAACGGCACGACGTAGACCGCGAGCAGGGCGCAGCCGGACAGCAGCAGCGCGGTGGCCCGCGGAGTGAAGCGGCCGATGCGGCCCAGGGCGAAGCAGTAGGCGAGGGCGGCGATGCCGCCGAAGGCGACCCCGTAGATCAGCACACCGGTGGCCAGGCCGGCGGTGGACTGCAGGCTGCGGGAGACGAGTTCGACCTCGTGGTGCTCATGCGCCGGGGCATGGGACTCCTCGAAGCCGATCGCCTTGTCGACATTCGGTTCCCCGAGGAGATAGGCGACGATCAGGGCGAGCACGCCGGCCCCGAGGCCGGCGAGCATGCCACGGACGAGCAGGTTCCGTACCGTTGTGGAATTCATGAGGGTGTCGGCGTCCCTGGCGTCAGTGGCAGGGGAAACCGAGCAGGTGGCGGGCGTCGTGCACCCACTCGTGGACGTCCTCGCCGGAGACGACCGAGGTGGCGCCCTGTTCGGCGCCGACGAAGTACAGCAGGACCAGCATCAGGATGCCGAAGAACACCGCCCACGGAACGATCGCGCCGATCGGCAACTTTGCCGGGAGAGCGGGAGTGGTGGCGGTCGGCTGAGCGACATGCTGCGCCATGGCAGGGCCTCCTTAAGGGAGTTTCGCGTCCCATCTCGGTGGTGCATTGGACGACAGCTACGGGTCTGACTCACGAAACATCCCTTGGAACGTGTGGAACGTCTCGTTCACAGTGGCGCGACCGTGCCGGGTTCCCACCGGCTTCCGTCTTGCCGTCGTCGATATGGCACCGACGGTACCGCGCGGCGCGTGCCTGGCCAATACCGCGCCTTTGTGACGTGATGCGCTACGGCAGCACCGCGATGCCGTCCAGCTCGACCATCGCCGCCTCGTCCCACAGCCGGACGACGCCGATGACCGCCATCGCGGGGTAGTCGCGGCCCGCCAGCTCCCGCCAGATGCGGCCGAGTTCGGGGGCGGACGCGCGGTAGGCCGCGACGTCGGTGGTGTGCACGGTCAGCCGGGCCAGGTCCGCGGGGGTGCCGCCGACCGCGGTCAGGGCGGTGAGCAGGTTGGCCAGCGCGCGCCGGAACTGGGCCGGAAGCGTGGCACCGACGACCGCGCCCGCGCCGTCCAGCGCGGTCTGGCCCGCCAGGAAGACCAGGCGGCCGCCGGTGGCCGTGACGGCGTGGCTGAAGCCGGTGGGCGGGGAGAGCTCGGGCGGGTTGGTGCGCAGCAGGGAGGGGTGCGGCTCGGTCATCGGTACAGCTCCTTCGCGATGATCGTGCGCTGGACCTCGGTCGCGCCCTCGTAGATCCGGGGCGCGCGCACCTCGCGGTACAGGTGCTCCAGAAGATGGCCGCGGCGCAGCGCCCGAGCGCCGTGGATCTGTACGGCGGCGTCCACGACGTACTGGGCGGTCTCGGTGGCCAGAAGCTTGGCCATCGCCGAGCTCCTGGCGATGCCCGGCGCGCCCTCGTCGTACGCGGTGGCGGCCGCGTAGACCAGGAGGCGGGCGGCCTCGGTGCGGGTGGCCATCTCGGCGAGCTGGTGGGAGACGGCCTGAAGGTCCTTCAGCGGCCCGCCGAAGGCGGTGCGCTCCCCGGCGTGGGCCACGGAGGCGTCGAGCGCGGCCTGGGCCATGCCGACGGCGAACGCGCCGACGCTCGGCCGCAGCAGGTTGAGGGTGCGCATGGCGACGCCGAACCCCTTGTCGGGTGTGCCCAGGACGTCCTCCCGGGTGACGGGGACGCCGTCGAAGGCGAGGCTGCCGATGGGGTGCGGGCTGAGCATGTCAAGACGCTCGCCGGTGAGCCCCGGCCGGTCGGCGGGGACGAGAAAGGCGGTGACGCCGCGCGAGCCCGCGCCCTGGGTGGTGCGGGCGAAGACGACGGTGAAGTCGGCCTCCGGGGCGTTGGAGATCCAGCACTTCTCGCCCTCCAGCCGCCAGCCGCCCGCCCCGTCGGGGTCGGCCCGCAGACCGAGCGCGGCGGCGTCGGAACCGGCCTGCGGCTCGCTGAGCGCGAAGGCCGCGACCGCGCGGCCCGCCCGGACCTCGGGCATCCAGCGCGCGTACTGCTCGGGGCTGCCGGAGAGCACGATCGGATAGCCGCCGAGACCCTGGAGGGCGAGCGCGGTCTCGGCCTCCGTGCACTCCCGGGCGAGCGATTCGCGCAGCAGGCACAGGTCGAGGGCGCGCACCGGCCCGTCGCCGGGGAACAGCCGCCGCAGCAGGCCGAGTTCGCCGAGCGCGGCGGTCAGCGGCCGGTTGACCCGGCCCGGCGGGCCGCTCTCGGCGAGCGGGCGCAGCAGGTCGCGGGCGAGCGACCGCACCCCGGCGCACCAGCGCCGCTGCTTCGGATCAAGTGCGAACGACGGCACTGGACGGCCTCCCCAACGGAACGTTTATCGCGATCTGTTGACTGTCGTCACCATCACGTTACGCTGACAAGGCGACTTCAGGCAGGCATGTGCAGGCACAGGGGCAGGCATAGGGGGCGCGTCCTCGATGGAGCTCAAGCCTTCAGCGCATATCGACACCTTCGCCCGGGACCATCTGCCGCCCGCCGAGCAGTGGCCCGCCTTCCACCTCGACCTGCCAGGACCGTCCTACCCGGACCGCCTCAACTGCGGCGCCGAGCTGCTGGACCGCAGCGTCGAGCGGTTCGGCGCCGACCGGGTCGCGGTGCGCGCCGCGACGGGCGAGGTGTGGACGTACGGCGAACTGCGCGCCCACGTCGACCGGATCGCGCACACCCTCACCGGCCCGCTCGGCGTCGTGCCCGGCAACCGGGTGCTGCTGCGCGGGGCCACCTCGCCCTGGCTGGCCGCCTGCTGGCTGGCGGTGATGAAGGCGGGCGCGGTCGCCGTGACCGTACTGGCCGCGCACCGGGCCCGGGAGTTGGCGACGATCTGCGAGCTGGCCCGGATACGGCACGCGCTGTGCGACGTACGGTGCGCGGACGATCTGGTGAAGGCCGAGGTGCCGGGGCTGCGGACGACGTACTACGGCGGGGACGGCCCCGAGGACCTGCTGCGGCTCGCGGCCACCGCGTCGCCCGTGTCGTACGAGGCGGTGGCGACCTCCGCCGACGACGTGGCGCTGATCGCCTTCACCTCGGGGACGACCGGGCGGCCCAAGGGCTGTATGCACTTCCACCGCGATGTGCTGGCCATCGCCGACACCTTCTCGGCGCAGGTGCTGCGGCCGCGCCCCGAGGACGTGTTCGCGGGCAGCCCTCCGCTCGGCTTCACCTTCGGCCTCGGCGGCCTGGTCGTCTTCCCGCTGCGCGCGGGCGCCTCCGCGCTGCTGTCCGACTGGGGCGGCCCGGAGCGGCTGCTGGCCGATATCGCACGGCACCGGATCTCCGTGCTGTTCACCGCGCCGACCGCCTACCGGGCGATGCTGGGGCGGCTGGACGGCGCGGCGCCGGACGGCGGCGCGTACGACATCTCCTCGCTGCGCCGCTGCGTATCGGCCGGCGAGCACCTGCCCACCGGCACCTGGCACGCCTGGCAACGGGCGACCGGGCTGCGGATCATCAACGGCATCGGGGCGACCGAGCTGCTGCACATCTTCATCTCCGCCGCCGACGACGCGATCCGGCCGGGCACGACCGGGGTCCCGGTGCCGGGGTTCGAGGCGCGGGTGGTGGACTTCACGGACGCGGACTCCGGGTTGCGGCCCGTTCCGGACGGACGGCCCGGGCTGCTCGCCGTGCGCGGGCCCACGGGCTGCCGCTATCTGGCGGACGAACGGCAGCGCGAGTACGTACAGGACGGCTGGAACCTCACCGGGGACGCCTTCATCCGCGACCCGGACGGCTACTTCCGGTATATGGCGCGCGCCGACGACATGATCATCTCGGCCGGGTACAACATCGCGGGCCCCGAGGTCGAGGAGGCGCTGCTGCGTCACCCGCATGTGGTGGAGGCCGCGGTGACCGGGCGGCCTGACGAGCGGCGGGGCACGGTCGTGGTCGCGCATGTGGTGCTGCGGCCGGGCGTCGCGCATACCGAGGAAGCCATCGCCGCACTGCGGGAGTTCGTCACCGCGGAGCTGGCCCCGTACAAGTGCCCGCGCGAGTTCGTCTTCCTGGACGCCCTGCCCCGCACCGCCACCGGCAAGCTCCAGCGCTATCTGCTGCGTGACGGGACCACGCGGCACGGTAAGTGGGGCACGAACGGCGCCCTAGAGTAAGCGCGTGACCGGCCAGCCCACCCCCCGCTCCTTGATCGTCACCTTCTACGGCGCCTACGGCCGCGGCGGCGCCGGCCGCCCCGCCGGACCCGTCCCCATCGCCGCGCTGATCCGGCTGCTGGGCGCGGTGGGCGTGGACGCGCCCTCCGTACGGTCCGCCGTCTCCCGCCTCAAACGACGCGGGCTGCTGGTCGCCGACCGCACGGACGCCGGGGCCGCCGGATACGCGCTCTCCGAGGACGCGCGCCAACTGCTCGACGACGGCGACCGCCGCATCTACGGCGACCCGGGGGCGGAGGAGAACACGGGCGGCTGGCTGCTCGCCGTCTTCTCGGTCCCCGAACAGGAGCGCCACAAGCGCCATCTGCTGCGCTCGCGGCTGGCCCGGCTCGGCTTCGGCACCGCCGCGCCCGGGGTGTGGATCGCCCCCGAACACCTCTACGACGAGACCCGCCACACCCTGGCCCGCCTCGAACTCTCCCCGTACGTCGACCTCTTCCGCGGCGCCCACGCGGACTTCGAGCCGACTGAGCAGGCGGTGCGGCGCTGGTGGGATCTGGAGCAGCTGGCGAAGCTGCACCGCGCCTTCCTGGACGCCCAGGAACCGGTGCTGGAGCGCTGGGCGGAACGCGCCATACCGGCCACCCCTGCACGAGGCGACGCCTACCGCGACTACGTCCTCGCCCTGGACTCCTGGCGCTTCCTCCCCTACGCCGACCCCGGCCTGCCGCCCGCGCTGCTGCCGCGGGGCTGGCCCGGCGTCCGGGCGGCGGAGGTGTTCACGGCGCTGCACGACCGGCTGTACGACGCGGGCGCCGGGTACGTACGGGAGGTGCTGACGGCCACGCGCGCCTGACACCTGACGCCGAGCGCCTCACACTCCGATCGCGCCGTCGATCCGCTCCCGCAGCAGGTCGGCGTGGCCGTTGTGCCGGGCGTACTCCTCGATCATGTGGATGATGACCCAGCGCAGCGAAACCGCCCCGAGCCACCCGTCGTCGCGCGTGATGTCCAGGTCGGGTGCCTCGGCGACGAAGCGCTCGGCGAAGGCCACCTCCGCGCGCCAGGCCTCCCACGCCTCCGCGACGGCCGCCGGACCGGGCACCGCGCCGTCGAAGTCCTGGTCGGGGTTGCCCTCGGTGGAGAAGAGCAACGGCACGTCCTGCCCGGCCATGACCCGCCGGAACCAGCGGCGCTCCACATCGGCGAGATGCCGGACCAGCCCGAGCAGCGAGAGCGTGGAGGGCTCCACCGAGCGCTGGGACAACGCGTCCTCCACGCCCGCGCACTTCAGCTCCAGGGTCGCCCGCTGCTTGGCCAGGAAGTCGACCAGGAGCCCCCGTTCGTCACCGGTCGTCCGGGCGTCGAGCCTGCGGTCCTGCTCCTCGGGGACGAACAGCTCGGCCCTTCTGCGTATGGTCATGCCGCTCATCATCGTCCGTCGGCGCGACCCGTCGGGGGCCTGCGGCTGCCCGCGCGGTACGGGAGGGGCCAGGGCGCGCCGGGGCCGGTGTAGCCCTGTTCGGCGGCGGCGTGCAGGGTCCAGTGCGGGTCGTAGAGATGGGGGCGGCCGAGTGCGCACAGGTCGACGCGGCCCGCCAGCAGCAGGGAGTTCACATCGTCCCAGGAGGAGATGGCCCCGACCGCGATGACGGGGACGCCGAGTTCGTTGCGTATCCGGTCGGCGTACGGGGTCTGGTACGAGCGGCCGAAGTCGGGGCGCTCGTCGGGGACGACCTGGCCGGTGGAGACGTCGACGGCGTCCGCGCCGTGGGCGGCGAAGGCGGCCGCGACGGCGACCGCGTCATCGGCGGTCGTACCGCCCTCGGCCCAGTCGGTGGCGGAGATGCGGACCGTCATCGGGGAGTCGGCGGGCCACACCTCCCGTACGGCGTCGAAGACTTCGAGCGGATAGCGCAGCCGGGCGGCGAGGGTGCCGCCGTAGGCGTCGGTGCGGTGGTTGGTGAGCGGGGACAGGAAGCTGGAGAGCAGATAGCCGTGGGCGCAGTGGAGTTCGAGGAGGTCGAAGCCGGCGCGGGCGGCGCGCCGCGCGGCGGCGGCGAACTGCTCGCGGACGGCGGCGAGCCCAGCGGTGTCCAGGGCCTGGGGGATCTGGCTGACGCCGCGGCGGTAGGGCAGCGGGGAGGGGGCGGCCAAGGGCCAATTGCCGCGCGGAAGGGGATCGTCCATTCCCTCCCACATCAGCCGGGTGGAGCCCTTGCGCCCGCTGTGGCCGAGCTGAACGCCGAGGGCCGTGCCCGGGGAGGCGTCGTGCGCGAAGTCGACGACCCGGCGCCAGGCGGCGTCGTGCGCGTCGGCGTACAGGCCCGTACAGCCGGGGGTGATACGGCCCTCCGGGCTCACGCACACCATCTCGGTCATCACCAGGCCCGCGCCGCCCAGCGCCCGCGCGCCCAGGTGGACGAGGTGGAAGTCGCCGGGCGTGCCGTCCTGGGCCGAGTACATGTCCATGGGCGAGACGACCACGCGGTTGCGCAGCGTCAGTCCGCGCAGCCGGAAGGGGGTGAACATGGGCGGGGTGTCCGGGGGCAGCTCGGCCTCGCGTTCGACCGCCGTCACGAAGGCGGCGTCGCGCAGCCGCAGATTGTCGTGGGTGACGCGGCGGCTGCGGGTGAGGAGGTTGAAGGCGAACCGGCGGGGCGGCTGGTCCACGTACAGCGCCAGGTTCTCGAACCACTCCAGGCTGGCGCGGGCCGCGCGCTGGGTCGACTCGACGGCCGGGCGGCGCTCGGCCTCGTACGCCGTTAATGCCTCGGAGAGCGAGGAGCGCTCTTGGAGGTGGTTCGCGAGCGCCACGGCGTCCTCGATGGCGAGCTTGGTGCCGGAGCCGATCGAGAAGTGCGCGGTGTGCGCGGCGTCGCCGAGCAGCACCGTGTTCCCGTGCCACCAGCGCTCGTTGACGACCGTACGGAAGGCGGTCCACTGGGAACGGTTGCCGCGCAGCGGGCGGCCCCCGAGGGCGTCGGCGAAGAGCTCGGCGCACCGCCGCGTGGACTCCCGCTCGTCCAGCCGGTCCAGTCCGGCCCGGCGCCAGATCTCCTCGCGGGCCTCGACGATGACGGTGCTGGCGTCCGGTGCGTAGGGGTAGCCGTGCAGTTGCAGCACGCCGTGTTCGGTCTCGGCGATCTCGAAGCGGAAGGCGTCGAACGCGAAGTCGGCGGAGAGCCAGATGTAGCGGCAGCGGTGGGTGGTCAGCCGGGTCCCGAAAACGCCGGCGCAGTCCTGGCGGGTCGCGCTGTGCACCCCGTCGGCGGCGATCACCAGGTCGTACGAGCGGGCCAGTTCGGCGGCGGGGGGCGCGTGGGTACGGAAGTTGAGCCGGACGCCCAGGGCGCGGCAGCGCTCGTGCAGGATCCGCAGCAGGCGGCGCCGGCCGAGGGCGGCGAAGCCGTGGCCGCCCGAGGTCAGCGTGCGTCCGCGGTGCACGACGTCGATGTCGTCCCAGCGGACGAAGTCCTCGCGCAGGGCGGCGTAAACGGCGGGGTCGGCGTGCTCGATGCCGCCAAGGGTCTCGTCGGAGAGGACGACGCCGAAGCCGAAGGTGTCGTCGGGGGCGTTGCGCTCCCAGACGGTGACCTCGGGCCCGGGGGTGAGCCGGCGCAGCAGCGCGGCCGCGTACAGGCCACCGGGCCCGCCGCCGACGACGGCGATCCGGAAGGGCCGGGCCGGCGACAGCCGCCCGCCCGGCGGGACCTGCGCCGCCCGGACGGGCCGCGGGGCC
>NZ_JBSFMM010000042.1:0-59998 GCF_053599555.1 Streptomyces sp. NPDC000941 | reverse complement strand
CTTTCAGCCAAAAAAACCCGCCCGCGCGGGCCCCGCCCCCCCCAAGCCGGCCCGCCGCCGGCGCCGCACCCGCTCGGCAGCGTCGAAGGCCGAGGCCACAGAGACAAGCTGACGCCACCCGCCCCACCGCCGAAGGGCCCGATCCGCTCCCCCGGACCGGGCCCTTCGGCATCCCCGGAGCCCCCAGCCGGGGGCAACAGTCGTCCGGCCGCACCGGTCGATCCCCCCGACCGTCCTCCGATCGCGCTGTCCGGGACGCGTCCCGCGTCCGGAAACCGCGGACCCGCCGGAAGCGACACCGCACGCGGCGCCGACACCACCGCGCCTGGGGGCTACGGCGCCGAACGCGCGGCGAGCCGAATGGCAGCATCGACCCGGGCGGCGGCGACCGGACGGTGTGCGGCACCGGCCACCAGCCACGGCCGGCCGCCGGAGGCAGCGGCCAATCGCAGCGTCACCCACGTGGCGGCCTGACCGTGCGCAGACGCGGACCCTCCGGAGGACAGGCCCCAGGCACCGGCCCAGCCACCGACCGAAGCCGACCCGCCACCGACGCCGCGCTCGCGGCGGGCGCGGCGTCCCACACGTCATGGCGGGTTGGCCGGGATTTTCCGTGTGCGCGCTAGCCTCGGCGCATGAGCAGGCCGCCGTTCATCACGCTGCCCGGGTGCGCCCGTGCGCACCGTCTTCGTACCGCCCGCGGGGAGTTCGCCGTACATGACGCGCGCCCTGAGGGGGCGCCGCGGGGGACGGTGCTGTTGGTGCCCGGGTTCACCGGGAGCAAGGAAGACTTCATCGCGCTGCTGGAGCCGCTGGCCCGCGCCGGGTTCCGGGTGGTCGCGGTCGATGGGCGCGGGCAGCACGAGACCGGCGGGCCGCGGGACGAGGCGGCGTACGCGCGGCAGGAGCTGGCCCGGGACGTCCTGGCGCAGGCGGCCGCGCTGGACGCCGGGGCCGACACCACCACCGGCACCACCACCGACGCCGACCCCACCGCCGCCACCGCCGAGCGCTCCGCGCCGCTGCACGTACTCGGGCATTCGCTCGGTGGGCTGGTCGTACGGACCGCCGTGATGATGGCCCCGGACGCCTTCACCTCGCTGACGCTGATGTCCTCCGGCCCGGCCGCCATCTCCGAATCGCAGCAGGCCCGCACCAAGCTGCTGATCGACGCGCTGGCCGTGACCGATATGGAGACCGTCTGGCAGGCGATGCGCGAGCTCGACCCGCCGGAGGCGCCCGAGGAGACCACGCCGCCGGGCGTCGAGGACTTCCTCCACCAGCGCTGGCTGGGCACCGTTCCCGAGCAGCTGATCGCCACCGGGCGGCAGCTGAACAGCGAGCCGGACCGGGTCGCGGAGCTGGCCGGGGTGGCGCTGCCCAAGCATGTGCTGTCCGGGATCGTGGATTACGCCTGGCCGGTGCCGCTGATGGACGAGATGGCCGAACGGCTCGGCGCCCACCGCACCGTCATCCAGGGCGCGGGGCACTCCCCCAACGCGGAGCGGCCGCTCCCCACCGCCGAGGCCCTGATCGACTTCTGGGGCGGCGTCGACCACAAAAGCTGACAGCTGACGCGTCAGTACTGGGCCTGTAGGTGCTCCCAGAAGCCGTCCCGCAGCGCGCGCCGCAGATCGGCATGCGTACGCAGCGACAGCCGCAGCAGGGCCTCGGCGTCGATCAGCAGCTCCTGGTCGACCGAGCCCGGCAGGTAGGGGTGGCCGGGCAGCAGCTCGGCGAGTGATTCGCGGCCGCGCGAGGAGAGCCATCGCGCGGCGATCTGCGCGCCGACGAAGCGGACGTCGTCGCGGCCGGGGGCGGGCGCGCCCGGGCCCGGTTCGGCTCCGTACGGTTCGAAGCCCGCCGGGCGGCGGGTGACGTACGGCTTGCAGAAGTCGAGGTCGAAGGTGCGCTGGCTGTCGACCTCCCACAGCAGCGGCTCGGCCTGGTTGCGCCCCTCGACGGCCTCGATGCCCCAGAGGTGCACCCGCGCGCCGTACCCCTGCGCTGCCTCGACCGCGGAGACCAGGTCCTCGTCCCCGCCGATCAGCACCGCGTCGCCGATGGCGCGGTGCCGCGCGAGGGATTCGAGGTCGGAGCGGATGAGGGAGTCGACGCCCTTCTGCTGGTTGTTGGCGTTGAGGTTGCCGAGCCGGACCTTGACGTCGGGCAGCTCGGCGATGCTCTGCTGTTCGGAGGTGTGGATACGGCGCCGGGCGCCGTCGTACCAGTAGACGCGCAGCAGCCTGCTGTCCGGGAAGATCGTGCGGGCCTTGTCGATGAACGCCTCGATGAGCCCCTCGGCGTCGAGCTCGAAGGTTCTGCGGTCCTCGGTTCCTGCGACCAGTCGGCCGGCGGCCGCGTAGACATAGCCGGCGTCCACGAATATCGCGTGGGTGGACGGTGTGGTCGCGACCTCTGCGAGCACACGCTGCAGCAGCTCATTGGTGCGCTCGATGCCTGCGACGACCGAGGCGAGGTCTGGTTGGCCCGGAGGCGTGACGTCACTCATACGCGCTTCATTCTCCGGGCCGACGCGCTCAGGACACAACCGGACCTGGTACGAGACGGTAATTAGGCTCCCGAAAATTTTCTTTAGCGTAGGGAATGTTTTCCATGGCACCCTCTGTTGAACCGTACGGAAGCTCGCGGCACAGGCGCCGCGCGCATCCGTCTCACACCACAGTTCTCCTCAGGAGGATCAGACGAAGGGAGAAGCCATGCGCTTCGAGATCATGCGCCTCGACGATGTCGACGGGACCGCCGTGGACAGCACCGTTGTAGACGCCGCCTCCGTCAACCGGATCGTGCAGCAGGCCGCCGCAATCGGTCAGCGCATCTACATCCGACCCGCCGAAAGCTCAGCCCGGTAACGCCCCGTTTGTAGTACGTAGCAGTAGCTCGCAGTACGCAGCTTCCGGCGCCCTCGTGCCTCGTCGCACGGGGGCGCTTGTGCGTACGGGACGGGCTACGGCCGGACCGCTCAGCCGGCCCCGCCCGGCACCGGGGACGCCCCGGTCGCCCGGCGGACGATCTCTCCGTAGATCTCGGGATCCGTCGTGTACTCGCCGAGCCGACAGGTCTTACGGCTGCCGTGGTAGTCGCTGGAGCCCGTGGTGAGCAGGCCGAGCTCGGCGGCGAGTCCGCGCAGCCGCTTGCGCGTGGGCTCGTCGTGGTCCATATGGTCCACCTCGATCCCGTCGAGCCCGGCGGCCGCGAGCTCCGCGATCGCGCTCTCGGGCACGCACAGCCCGCGCTTGAGGGCCAGCGGATGCGCGAAGACGGTCACCCCGCCGGCCGCCTTGACCAGGCGGATCGCCTCGAACGGGTCGAGCTCGTGCTTCTCGGCGTAGGCCCGGCCGCCATTGGCGAGCCACTGCGGAGTGAAGGCGTCCGAGACGCTGTCGACGACGCCCAGCTCGACCAGCGCGGTCGCCACATGCGGCCGCCCCACGGCCCCGTCGCCGGCGATCCGGGCCACCTGCTCCCAGGTGATCGGCACGCCCAGCTCCCGCAGCTTGTCGACCATCGCCCGGGCGCGCGGCACCCGGTCGTCGCGGACGAGCTCGCGCTCGCGCGCCAGCTCCGGCTCGACCGGGTCGAAGAGATACGCCAGCATGTGCAGGCTCACGCCCGCCGCGCCGTCTTCCGACGCACCTGAGGCAGTGCCTGAGGCACCGGGCGACGGCGGGACCATCAGCCGGCACGACAGCTCGGCGCCGGTCACCAGGGTCAGCCCCGATGAAACGCCGCGCAGCTCCCGCTTCGCCTCCTCGTACCCGCCGACAGTGTCGTGGTCGGTGAGCGCGACGACGTCAAGGCCGGCCGCGGCGGCGCCCAGCACCAGCTCGGCGGGGGTGTCCGTACCGTCGGACGCAGTGGAGTGGGTGTGCAGATCGATGCGCACGACGCGGGCTCCCAGCTGCGGCGGTGGAACGGAGGGGACGCTTCAGAATAACCGGCCGCGCCCGAGATGATCAGCCCCGAGATGATCAGCCCAGGATGCGCGGCGACAGCGCCCCGCACGGCACCAGGTCCACCTCGGCCCCGGCGTCCCGCAGATCGGTGAGCACCATCTCGTCGTACATCATCAGACCGGTCTGCTCGGGCCAGACGATCGCCCACAGCCACAGCCCGCACGCCTCCCCCGCGAACACCGCGCGGTCGTCGGGCGTGCCCTCGACCAGCCACAGCGGGGTGGGCCGCCCGGCGGCCAACACCTTGACCTGCGGCGCCCGGTCGACCCGCATACCGGGTCCCGGGTCGGGGCCGCGGATCCCGGCGTATCGCGCACCGAGCCCGACCCCCAGCTCCTCCGCGACCAGCAGCAGCTCCCCGGGCCCGCCCAGCGGACCGGGTCCTGAGCACGCCACTGCTGTGGCCCGGCCGCCGCTGCGGTCGTCGCCCGCACAGGCGACGCCGGTGAACAGCCAGCCGACCGGAAGCGGCCACGGCATCCACACCGGAACCCGGGCGCGGTTGGTGACGACCACGAGTGCTTCGACGCTCGGCGGGACGACCGGCTGAAGCGGATGCACCGTACCGTGCACCCCGCACTGCCAGAAGTCGGCGAAAAGACCGGGCGCCCGCACCCGGCCACCGCACTTCGGGCAACTGGGTTCGCCCCTCATAGGGCCCCACGGTCCTCCCCGGGCGTCGCCACGTCAAGGACGATCACCCGTCCGGATGCGACTCGGGCCGACACATGAGCCGCCCCCTCATCTCAGCTCGCCAGCGGCACCCCGGAGCGGCTCGGGTCCCGCAGATCCGTGCCGTGCCTGAGCCAGCGGTCCTGCAGCGCGCCCGCGCCGTGCACCCGCTTCCACGCCGCCTCGTTCCCGGTCATGGGCAGCAGCGGCAGAAACCGGACCGGGGCCATCGGCTGGTCGAGCTCCAAGTCCTCGACCAGCCCGCCCGGTTCGGCCACCAATACGGAGGTGAAGGACGCGCCCGGCCACAGCGGCCCGCCCAGGTCCAGCGATGCGCCCGGCGCCACCACCACGCCCTCCACCTGGGGGGACGCGGCGAGGACGGCGAGCGGGCGCAGCACCTCGTCGAGTACGGGCAGTCCGGGGCCCACGGCCGCGCCGCCGATTCGCACCGTCAGCACCAGCTCGGCGCGCGGGCCGCGCAGCGGGTCGGCGACGACGGCGGTCGGGTCGGTCATCGGCCGGTCGGCCATGCCGAGTGTGGCGTAACGCACGACGTCCGCGTCGCGGAAGCGCAGCACCTCGATGCGGTCCGTGCCGACGAAGGTCACGGCGGCGCGGGCGTCAGGCTCGCCGAGCGCCGTCCGCAATCGGGCCTCGACCAGCTGAAGAACGTCTGACATGCGGCGAGCATAGATCGCGTATCGAACAGGCAAAGCGGCGACTTATCGGTTCAGACGGCTGATAGCCTTGGCGCCTGCCCAGGGAGTTATACGTCGTCCCTCAAGGGGGACCGACCGGAGGAGGTGGGGCTGCGGTGGATCCTAGTCGACCGTGCAGTACCGACAGTTCTCCCGTCCTCTTCCCCTCGGTATGCGGCTGTTCTTGATCTGAAACCTTCCGTACCCCACCGCTCCGCGGTGAAACACGTGAAGTCGATTCGCAGCCAGGGCACTTGACGGTAGAGCGCCTTCGTAACGCTTTGTCTCTTTTCTACCGCGAAGTTCCGTCAGCGCCATCGCACGGAGTGCCGCCCGCTTTGCGGACGTACGGCCACCGAAGCCCGTACGTCCACCTTCCGGGCCGCGCTGCGCCGCGCGCCCGTCGCTGACGGCCTGCCCGTGAAGGAGCCCGTCATGTCGATGATCCGTGACCTGCGCGCAGCCGTCCGCCCCGCCCTGCGCCGCCCCCGCGCCACCAGCAACTACGACACCACCCGCGACCCCTCCGTCTCCAGCGCGGTGATCGACTGCGCCGTCTACCGCGACGGGCGGCGGGTCAGCGACCACTGCAGCCCGGCCGAGGCCATGAAGCGCGTGCGCGCCGAGGGCGGCTTCGCCTGGATCGGGCTGCACGAGCCGACCGAGCGCGAGTTCGCCGGAATCGCACAGGAGTTCGGACTCCACCCGCTGGCCGTGGAGGACGCGGTCCAGGCGCACCAGCGGCCGAAGCTGGAGCGATACGACGACTCCCTGTTCACCGTCTTCAAGACGATCCACTACGTCGAGCACGCGGAGCTCACCGCCACCAGCGAGGTCGTCGAGACCGGCGAGGTCATGTGCTTCACCGGCCGGAACTTCATCGTGACCGTCCGGCACGGCGGCCAGGGCTCGCTGCGCGCGCTGCGCCACCGCCTCCAGGAGGACCCCGAGCTGCTGGCCAAGGGCCCCTCGGCGGTGCTGCACGCGATCGCCGACCAGGTCGTGGACGGCTATCTCGCGGTCGCCGACGCGGTCCAGGACGATATCGACGAGGTCGAGATCGACGTCTTCTCGGCGGCCAGCTCCCGGCGGGGCGGCGACGCGGGGCGGATCTACCAGCTCAAGCGTGAGGTGCTGGAGTTCAAGCGGGCCGTCTCGCCGTTGCTGCGGCCGATGCAGCTGCTGAGCGAGCGGCCGATGCGGGTGGTGGACCCGGACATCCAGAAGTACTTCCGGGACGTCGCGGACCACCTGGCGCGGGTCAGTGAGCAGGTGCTGGCCTTCGACGACCTGCTCAACTCGATCCTCCAGGCCAATCTGGCGCAGGCCACCGTGGCCCAGAACGAGGACATGCGCAAGATCACGTCCTGGGCGGCGATCTTCGCCGTGCCCACGATGATCGCCGGGATCTACGGTATGAACTTCGACTACATGCCGGAGCTGCGCTGGAAGTTCGGCTACCCGGCGATGCTCGTCGTCACGGTCTCGATCTGCTTCGTCATCCACCGCGGCTTCAAGCGCAACGGCTGGCTCTGAGCAGCCCTCAGCCGGGACTCAGCCGGGCTTTCTGCGGTCCGCCAGCACCACCAGCGCCAGGCCGACGAGGATCACCCCGAGCGCCGGGTAGGCGACCGCATGCGGCATCTGCCCCAGCCAGAGGGCGGCGATCAGGGCCGCGCCCGGCGTCTCGAGCAGCAGCGAGGTCGAGGTGATGGACGGCCCCAGGCCCTTCACCACGCGGTTGATGAGCGAGTGCCCCAGCAGCTGCGCGGTGACCGTCAGCACGGCCAGCTTCAGCCAGGTCGCGCCGCTGTAGCCGCCCAGGGCCGTACCGGAGGCCAGGCAGGTGATCAGCAGAAGCACGCTGGTGGTGCCGTAGCAGACGTACGTGTACGCCGTCGTGCTCACCGTCCGCCGCACCTCGGCGCCGAGCACCACATACCCCGCGCCCGCGATGCCGCCCACCAGCGCGAGCGCGTCGCCCGCGAGCGCGCGCGTGGACAGCGACAGATCGACCCCGGTCAGCAGCAGCACGCCGAGGAGGGCGACCGACATACCCGCCCAGACCAGGCCGGACGGGCGCTGCCCGCGCAGCCGCAGCAGCAGCGCGGTCCAGATCGGGGTCGTGGTGACGAGCGCGGTCGACGAGGCGACGGAGGTCATATGCAGGCTGGGCAGCCACGCCCCGAAGTGCAGCGCGAGCAGCGCCCCCGCCCCGACGGACAGCAGCACCCCGCCGCGCCCCATCCCGCGCAGCTCCCGCCGATGGCGCAGCAGCGCGAAGGGGGTCAGCGCGCCGACGGCCATGGCGTTGCGCCAGAACGCGACGGCCAGGGCCGGGGCCGCCGTCGCGGCGACCAGGGGCGCGGAGAACGAGACCGAGGCGACGGCGAGCGCCAGCAGCGCCACATCGAGGGTGGCGGCGGGGTGGACGGCGGGTGTCTGCGGGACAGGGGCTACGGGTCCGGCCGGACCGGCCGGACCGACACCGGCGGAGGTCCCGGAGCGGCTGGAACTGGCATTGGACACCGCCTCAGGGTAAGAGGCATGAGGACCCTTCGGAACTGTCCGCCCATCTGGTGGGACGGCCGTCCGTACGGCGGTCGTCCCACCGGGCCATAGGCTGTCGGCATGACGCAGACCCCGTTGGACCGCGCCCTCATCGAGGAAGCGGCCAAGAAGTCCGCCCTCGTCTGGGTCCGTGGCGCGGCCGGCGCCCAGGCCGTCGCCGAGCGGGCGCTGTGGCACGTATGGCACGAGGGCGCGGTCTGTCTGGTCGGGGACGGCCCCGGGGAGCAGCCCCTGAGCGACCTCGGTCTGGTGGACGGCGGCGCCGCCACCGTCACCGTGCGCAGCAAGGACAAGGGCGGACGGCTCGTCACCTGGCCCGCCCGGGTGGCCGAACTCGCGCCCGGCGGCGAGGCGTGGACGGCCGCCGTCGACGAGCTGAAGGGCAAGCGGCTGAACGCCCCGGACTCCGATCGGATCGCCGAGCGCTGGGCCCGTGAGTGCCGGGTGCTGCGCCTGGAGCCGACGTCGGCCCCGGTCGAGGAGCTGCCGTCCGGCTCCCTGGCCGCGCCCCCGCCGCCGAGCCCGGCCACCACCCGCCACCCGATGCCCGCCGGCCTCCCCAAGCTGCTCGCCCGCCGGGGCCGCTCGCGCAAGGGCCGCTGAGCGGTACGCACCGCTGAGGCGCTACGTACCGCTGGGGCGTTACGTACCGCTGGGGATCTGCTGTCCGTAGTCCACGACATCGCCCTTGTCCGGCGCGGCCAGCGTGAAGTCCTTGTCCCAGTCGGCGAGCCGGATCACGCCCGCGCGGCCCGCCCGCTCCAGCCGCAGCGGATACGGCGTGCCCTCCAACGACACGTCGAGCGCCCCGCCGCTGCCCTCGCCGCCGCGGATCCGGATGGTCCGTACGCCGTCGACCTTGCCGCGGTCGCCCGTGGAGATCTTTCCGTGCAGGCCGAGCAGCCCGTCGAGCAGCAGGGTCTTGTCCGTCAGCCCGCTGAGCTGTTTGTACGAGGGGTCCCCGGCCGGGATCTTCACGTACTTGTCGTCGAGCTTTTTCGCGGCGGCCGCGTCGCCCGCGCTCTGTCCGCCCCCGCTCTGCCCGCTGCCGCCGCCCTCACCGCTCTCGCTCTTGTGCGTCCAAAAGCCCGCGTCGGCCTTGAGGTAGAGGGCCTTGCCGACGCGCAGCAGCTGGAAGGTGCTGCCCTCGGTGGAGACCTGGCCGGTGCCGCCGTCCGCCTTGAGCCGCATATCGACCTTGTAGGTGCGCCCCTTGGTGACGAGCTCGCCGGCCAGACGTACCGCCTCGGCGTCCCCGGCGGCCTTCTGGGTTCTGGCCTCGATCTTCGCGGCGGGGAGCTTGCCCACGCCGTTGGTGCCCGCGTCGGGGTCCTCGCCGCCGCCGTCGCCGCCACATCCGGCGAGCGCCGCGGCCAACCCCGCGCACATCGCCGCCACGACAGCTGGGTTCCGGGTGCGCACGTCTGCTCTGCCTCCTGAAGCCGATGCAGGGGCAGCGTACCGGTGCCGTCCAGGGGTCCCGCCCCGGCGGCAGGGCAGGGCCGGGCGCGCTAGCCTGAACCAGGCATTCAAAGCAATAGTCATATACGAGCGCATACAGCTTTGAAACCGGCATTTGCACTGGCAGAAGAGCCCACGACACAGGGAGGCGCATGACATGCCCGCAGGCGCCCCCAGGGTGTTCGTCTCGCACCTCGCGGGTGTTCCCGTCTTCGACCCCAACGGCGATCAGGTGGGCCGGGTCCGCGATCTGGTGGCCATGCTGCGCCTGGGCGGCCGACCGCCGCGCCTGCTGGGTCTGGTGGTCGAAGTGGTCACCCGCCGCCGGATCTTCCTGCCCATGACCCGGGTGACCAGCGTCGAGTCCGGCCAGGTCATCACCACGGGCGTGGTCAACATGCGGCGCTTCGAGCAGCGCCCGACCGAGACCCTGGTGCTCGGCGAGCTGCTGGACCGCACCGTACGGATGGTGGAGACGGGCGAGGAGGTCACGGTCCTCGACGTGGCCATGGCGCAGCTGCCCGCGCGCCGGGACTGGCAGATCGACAAGGTCTTCGTACGGCGCGGCAGGTCGGGCGCGCTGCGGCGGCGCGGGGAGACGCTGACCGTCGACTGGTCCGCGGTCACCGGCTTCTCCCTCGAGGAGCAGGGGCAGGGCGCGGAGAATCTGCTGGCCACCTTCGAACAGCTGCGCCCCGCCGACCTCGCCAATGTGCTGCACCACCTCTCGGAGAAGCGGCGCGGCGAAGTGGCGGCGGCGCTGGACGACGAACGGCTCGCCGATGTCCTGGAGGAGCTGCCGGACGACGACCAGGTCGAAATCCTCGGCAAGCTCCAGGAGGAGCGCGCGGCCGACGTCCTGGAGGCGATGGCCCCGGACGACGCGGCCGATCTGCTCTCCGAGCTCCCCGAGGAGGACAAGGAGCGGCTGCTGGCCCTGATGCGGCCGCGCGACGCGGCGGACATGCGGCGGCTGATGTCGTACGAGGAGGGCTCGGCGGGCGGGCTGATGACGCCCGACCCGATCGTGCTGCGCCCGGACGCGACGGTCGCGGACGCCCTCGCGCGCGTACGCAACCGGGATCTGACCCCCGCGCTCGCCGCGCAGGTGTATGTGTGCCGGCCGCCGGACGAGACGCCGACCGGCCGCTATCTGGGCCTGGTGCACTTCCAGCGGCTGCTGCGGGAGCCGCCGTACACGCTCGTCGCCTCGGTCGTCGACACCGATCTCCAGCCGCTGCGGCCCGAGGCCCTGCTGCCCGGGGTGACCAGCTATCTGGCCACGTACAACCTGGTCACGGCGCCGGTCGTGGACGAGAGCGGTTCGCTGCTCGGCGCGGTGACGGTCGACGATGTGCTCGACCACCTGCTGCCGCCCGACTGGCGGGAGCGGGAGCTGTACGGCATGGCCGCGCCCACGGTCTCCGGAGGCCCGCCGACGGTCCCCGGAAGCCGGCCCGCGGTCCGTGGCGGCTGGCCGGAGGTCCCCGATGGCCGGTGAGGGAACCCGGCTCGACCGGCCCAGGGAGCGCCGCCGCTTCCGGCTGCCGCGGTGGGACCCGGAGGCGTTCGGCAGGGCGTCGGAGCGGATCGCCCGCTTCCTGGGGACCGGCCGTTTCATCGTCTGGATGACGGTCTTCGTCGCCCTATGGCTCGGCTGGAACATCCTGGCCCCGGCGCGGCTGCGGTTCGACTCCTTCCCGTTCATCTTCCTGACGCTGATGCTCTCGCTGCAGGCCTCCTACTCGGCCCCGCTGATCCTGCTCTCCCAGTACCGGCAGTCCGACCGCGACCGGGTCACCCTGGAGCAGGACCGCGCCCGGGACGAGCGCTCCATCGCCGACACCGAGTTCCTGGCCCGGGAGATCGCCGCGCTGCGGATGGGCATGGGCGAGGTGGCGACCCGCGACTGGATCCGCTCCGAGTTCCAGGATCTGATCAGGGAGGTGGAGCGGGAGGGCACCAAGGGACGCGCTGCCCCGTCCCCGGCCCCCTCTCCCGCCCCGTCCCCGGCCCCGCGTGACGAACGCGATCGCTGACCGCCCTTACCGCCCAGTACCCGGTGCGCCGTACCATCTCCGTATGGCTACCGACACTGCCCCCACACCGACCGAGGACGCGGTGCGCGCCGCACTCGCGACGGTCAACGACCCGGAGATCCACAAGCCGATCACGGACCTCGGCATGGTCAAATCCGTCGAGATCGCGGCGGACGGCACGGTCGCGGTGGCGGTCTACCTCACGGTCTCCGGCTGTCCCATGCGCGAGACGATCACCGCCCGAGTGCAGGAGGCGGTGTCCAGGGTCGCGGGCGTGGCCGGCGTCACCGTCGAGCTGGATGTGATGAGCGACGAGCAGCGGCGCGAGCTGGCCACCTCGCTGCGCGGCGGCCAGGCCGAGCGCGAGGTGCCCTTCGCCAAGCCGGGCTCGCTGACCCGGGTGTACGCGGTGGCGTCCGGCAAGGGCGGCGTCGGCAAGTCGTCGGTGACGGTCAACCTGGCCGCGGCGATGGCCGCCGACGGTCTGAAGGTCGGCGTCGTGGACGCCGACATCTACGGCCACTCGGTGCCGCGCATGCTGGGCGCCGACGGCACCCCCACCCAGGTGGAGAACATGATCATGCCGCCGTCGGCCAACGGCGTGAAGGTCATCTCGATCGGCATGTTCACCCCGGGCAACGCACCGGTGGTGTGGCGCGGGCCGATGCTGCACCGCGCGCTCCAGCAGTTCCTCGCCGATGTCTACTGGGGCGACCTGGACGTACTGCTGCTCGACCTGCCGCCGGGCACCGGCGATATCGCGATCTCCGTGGCCCAGCTCGTGCCCAACGCCGAGATCCTGGTCGTCACCACGCCGCAGATGGCTGCCGCCGAGGTCGCCGAGCGGGCGGGCTCGATCGCGGTCCAGACCCATCAGAAGATCGTCGGCGTGGTCGAGAACATGTCCGGACTGCCCTGTCCGCACTGCGACGAGATGGTCGACGTCTTCGGTACGGGCGGCGGCCAGACGGTCGCCGACGGCCTGACCCGGGCCACCGGCGCCACGGTGCCGGTGCTCGGCGCCATCCCGATCGATGTGCGGCTGCGCGAGGGCGGCGACGAGGGGAAGCCGGTCGTGCTGACCGACCCCGACTCCCCGGCGGGCAGCGCGCTGCGGGCCATCGCGGGCAAGCTCGGGGGGCGGCAGCGCGGGCTGGCGGGTATGTCGCTGGGCATCACACCGCGCAACAAGTTCTGAGCGGGCCTTGAGCGGGCTCGGCGAGCGGGCGCGAAGAGCTGCGGGCGGCCTCCTCAGGGGGGCCGCCCGGTCTTTTCGTGCTGCCTGCTGTCCGGCTGTTCTGCCTCGGCAGCTGCCTGGTCTCGGCTACTCGTACGCGGTGATGTCCTTGATCACCGCGAAGCCCAGCCCGTACGCGCTCATCCCGCGCCCGTACGCGCCGATGTGCACGCCCTCGCGGGCCGATCCGGCCAGCACCCAGCCGTACTCGGACTCGCGGTAGTGGAAGTCGGTCGGCACCCCGTCCACCGGCAGCGACAGCTGCGACCAGCCCGGGCCGTCGAGGTCGTCCGCGAGCTCCCAGGCGATCGCGGTCTGCTGGTCCAGCCAGTCCTGGCGCAGCGCGCGCTCCATACGCGTCGGCCAGGTCGACGACAGCAGGCCGGACCCGGCCAGCCAGGCCGCCGAGGCGACCGAGGTGGCCTCCAGCACGCCCGTACCGTCCGCGCTGTCCCGCACCGGGCGGCTGGCCACGGTCACCACGACCGCGAAGCGCTGCTGGTCCGGCTCGGTCTCGGCGCGCAGCGACGGCTCGTCGCCGTGCCCGGTGGAGCCGTGCTCGACCGTGCCGTCCGCGGCCGCGCCCACCTGCATCAGCCGGCGCCGCCCCGTGAACGCCTCGTCAAGGCCGTACCACGGGAAGGCGGCCAGCAGATAGCCGTCGACCCTCCGCCGAGCGTCCGCGGGGATCCCTTGAGCGGCCGACGCGGCGTCCTCGGCGGACGCGCCCGCTGTACCAGCCACCCCTTGCTCCCCTAGCCGACTCGTCGTCTCCATCTGCGCGGAGCCTCCTCGTTGCCCTGCGTCGTGGGCGGCCCGCCCCCCTCAGGCGACCTCACCCCGGACAAAGGGAGGATAGCCATACGGGTCAACCAGGCCGGGCATACGGGGGGATCAAGTGGCGTCGGAGTCGAAAGGCGGACGCTCCTCGCGCCCCGGCTCTTCGCGCTTGCGCAGCAGGTCAGGGGTGCTGGAGCCGCTGTCGGAGCCGGATCCGCCGCCGGACTTCGAGGTCGGGGAAGAACCGGAAGAGCCGTGTGCGGCGTCACTCTCCCGGCCGTTCACCGCGTCCGCGACCTCGGCCATCTCCTTGCGGAGGTCGAAGCCGTTACGGATCTCCTTGAGGCCCATGTCGTCCGAGTCGAGCACATGCTTGCGGACGAAATTCTTCGGGTTCAGGTCCTCGAACTCGAAGTCCTTGAACTCCGGGCCCAGCTCGGAGCGGATGTCCTCCTTGGCGTTGTCGGAGAACTCCCTCACCTTGCGTATGAACCGCGACACATCCTGGATGACCTTCGGAAGCTTCTCCGGGCCGAAGACGAGCACCGCAAGGATGACGAGCGCGATCAGCTCGAGGGGTCCTATGTCGAAGAACACCTTGCAGCTCCTAGGGACGTCTGTGGCCACGGTCCAGGCCACTGAACACGGTACCTGTCGGCAGGGGCAGGGAGGGAGACGCCCGGACCAACATCGGGCGTCTCCCTCCCCCGGCTACCGCTGGGAGGTGCCTCCTGACATCCCCCTCCCCCAGCTGGCTGGAAGGTGCCCCCGGCGTCACCAGCCGGGCGTGTCAGCTGCTGCCGCTGGCCGAACCGAGCGTCAGCTCCACCGTCCGCTCCCGGCCGTCCCGGCGCAGCGTCAGCCGGAGCCGGTCGCCGGGGCGGTGGCTGCGGATCTTGACGATCAACTCCTGGCCGCTGTGCACCCGTACGCCGTCCACCTCCGTGACGATGTCGCCGGCCTTGATCCCGGCCTTGTCACCCGGGCCACCCGGGTTGACCGGCGGGCCGTCGGCGCCCCGGGCGTGCACCCGGGCGCCGTCCCCCGCGTACTCCATGTCGAGCGTGACACCAATCACAGGGTGGGTGGCCTTGCCGGTGTTGATCAGCTCCTCGGCGACCCGCTTGCCCTGGTTGATCGGGATCGCGAAGCCCAGGCCGATGCTGCCGCCTTGGCTGCCGCCGAGCCCCGAACCGTCGTCGGCCGCGCGGATCGCGCTGTTGATGCCGATGACCCGCGCCTTGGAATCCACCAGCGGGCCGCCGGAGTTGCCCGGGTTTATCGGGGCGTCGGTCTGGAGCGCGTCGACATAGCTGACATCGCTGCCGTCCTCCTGCTCACCGCCCGCGGTGATGGGGCGCTCCTTGGCGCTGATGATCCCGGAGGTCACGGTGCCCGCCAGGTCGTACGGCGCGCCGATCGCCACGACGGGGTCGCCGACGCGCACGGAGTCGGAGTTGCCGAGGGCCAGCGGATGCAGTCCTGAGACACCGTCGACCTTGATGACCGCCAGGTCGTAGCCACTGTCCCGGCCGATCACCTTGGCGTCCGCCACCTCGCCGCCGCTGAACGTCACCGATATGGCGCCGCCCGAACCGGCGGGCTCCACGACGTGGTTGTTGGTGAGGATATGGCCCTGCCCGTCGAGCACGAAGCCGGTGCCGGTGGCCTGCTCCGTACCGCCGCTGACATGGATGGTCACCACGCCCGGCAGCGCCCGCGCGGCGATGCCCGAGACGCTGTCCGGGTCGACGGCCCCCTGGTCGGCCGACGCCTGCGGGAGGTGCACCGCGCTGTCCTCGGTGGTGCGCTCATGCTCCAGATACGCGCCGATACCGCCGCCGAGGCAGCCCGCGATCAGCGCGATCAGCACGGCCCCGACCAGTCCGCGGCGGCGCGAGGGCTTCCGCGGCACGTCCGGGGCCGAGGTCCACGGGTCGTAGTGCTGCCACTGCGCGGCCTGCCCCGCCTGGGACTGCAGGGGCTGCCCGGACTGCTGCGGCAGCTGGGCGGTGGCGGCGGCCGGGTCCGCCTGCGCGCCCGGCGGGAGCTGCGTGCCCGGCGGAAGCTGGGTGCCGTGGGCCGGAGTCATCCCGGCCGGGGCCATCGCGGCCGGGGGCAGCTGGGTGCCGTGGGCCGGGGTCATCCCGGGTGGCGGCACGGCCTGGGCCGCCGCGGGCGGCACCTGGGTGCCGTGCGCGGGGGTCGCGCCGGGGTGGATGCCGGGCGGAAGGGTGGTGCCATGGGCCGGGGTCGGCATGGGCCGCTGCACAGGAGGGGCGGGCGCCCAGGGGCCGGGACCGCCATAGGGCGGGGTGCTGTACGGGTCGGGGGCGTGCAGCGGATGGGCGGTCTGTCCGCCCTCGGCACCGGACTCGGCTCCCGCCGCGGCTCCGTCCCCGCCACCCTCGCCATCGCCGCTGTGGACGCCGGCCGCGGGTGACGGCGGCTGGTCCGACACACCGTCACCGGCAGCATTGTCTATGGGGGCTTGGGCCATGGGCGCCGGTCCGGCCTCGGCCCCGGCGGCCATCACGTCGCCCGGCACCGAGTCAACCGCCCCCGTATCGCCCGGCACCGTATCGCCCGGCGCCGCGGCGGCCGACGCTCCGTCAGCTGTGCCCGGCGCGCGCCCGACGCCGCCGTCGGCCGCGCCCACCGCCGCCGTCGGATCCCCCGCCGTGGTGTCTCCCGCGGGCTGCGCATCGGCCTCGGATGAAGAACGGCGACCGAGCCGCGCGTCCGGGCGGCTCCACCACTTCGGCTTGGGCCCGGTGGCCTTACCCTCGTCCATGATCTCCCCAGGTTTCCCGCGACACGGCGCGGACTGCGCCGCCTCGGGACAGCCGCCACCGCCACCGGGTGGCGCTGCCCGGTAGCCGATTCAATCAGGTCCGCCGACGCCCGCGCAGTGCGTACGCCACGAGCCGCCCCGCACCGCCCCGCCGCCGGGCCAGGGCGCGCCGCCCGTCGGCCCCCGCTACTTCGGGGGCGCGCTGAATCCGTGGTACGGCGGGGTCCGAGTCGCCGGCTGGGAGGGGTCCGCCATCTGGGTCGGCGCGGGCGTGGCCGCGGCGGCGCGCAGCAGCCGGGTGGCCGCCAGGATGGGCTGGATCAGCGGATCCGGGACGCCGCCGGAGGCCTCGCTGAGGGTCCGGGAGTGCGTCGTACTCGGGGAGGTCGTGTCCACCGGAGCGGCCACATCCAGCAGCCCCACCTCACGGCGGGTGCGCTCGCGCAACCCCATGGTCTCGGTCTCCTCGACCGCGGAACTCACGCCGACCGGGCTCACCGCGCTGTCCGAGCCCTCCGCCTGGCTGCCGGGCGAGTCGACCGCCGCGTCCAGCGGAAGCGCGGCGCCGAGCGCGAACGCGGCCAGCGACACCGCTCCCGCGGCCGCGAAGGCGAACCGCCGGCGCGGGGCGGGGCGACCGACCTCATGGATCCGGAACCCGCGCTCACGCGGGACGGCGGCGGACGAGGCGGCCGGGCTCACCGCCCGGCTTGTGGGCAAAAACGCAAACGCCTGCTCCCGTGCCTCGTGCACGCCACGGACGCCCCGGGTGTCCGGGACGCCGAAGACGCTCGAGCCGCCGAACGGCGAGCTGTCGCCACCGCCGCCGTCGGTATCGTCCGCCGACAGGCCCGGCAGGCCCTGGAGCCGCGCGAGAAAGCCCTCCGAGGGAGCGGGAGGCGCCGTCTGCGCGAATACATTTTTCAGCCGCCGCTGAGCGTCGGCCTCCGCCTTGCACTTGCAGCACGTCGCGAGGTGTGCGAGCACACGCTCACGCGCGTCGTGCCCCAGCTCGCCATCGACCAGAGCTGCAAGGCGGTCGCCGAGATGCTGCTCGGCGGGGGACTGACCGCCTGACCGGGTCACGCGATTCCGACCTCCCCGCTCAACCGGGGCGCGGCGGCGGGGTGGGGCACCGCCGTCACCGTGCGCTGCTCGGCCCGGGCCTCGGGCGAGCGGTGCTTGAGGGCCTTGCGCAGATGCGAGCGACCACGGTGGATCCGGCTGCGCACCGTGCCGAGCTTCACACCGAGGGTCGCGGCGATCTCCTCGTACGACAGCCCCTCGATATCGCAGAGCACGACGGCCGCGCGGAACTCAGGCGCGAGGGTGTCGAGGGCCTGCTGCACATCGGCGTCGAAGTGCGTGTCGTTGAAATGCTGCTGGGGAGAGGGCTCACGGCTGGGCAGCCGCTCGGCCGCGTCCTCACCGAGCGCGTCGAAGCGGATGCGCTGGCGGCGGCGGACCATGTCGAGGAAGAGGTTGGTGGTGATGCGGTGCAGCCACCCCTCGAAGGTCCCGGGGCTGTAGGTGGACAGCGAGCGGAAGACCCGGACGAAGACCTCTTGGGTCAGATCCTCGGCGTCGTGCTGATTGCCGGTGAGGCGATACGCGAGGCGGTAGACCCGTGCACTGTGCGTGCTGACGATCTCCTCCCAGGTAGGAGGTGTCCACGCCGGAGCGTCCGCGTCGGTGGCGAAGGTCGCGGTCGTAGCGGTATCGACGGAACGAGGACGGTCAGCAATGTTGGTCACGGATTTCGGCTCGCCCGCTGACCTGCGAAAGCGCCTAAGCACTCTCCGGTCACCGGCCGCAGCCGCACCTCCCCTGTCGGCTCTGGTGGTGTCCAGTAGAGCCCCTACCATATCCACCTCGCCCGTTAGCTCCGGATAAGCATTTTTGACCTGCATTTGTTCGCGATCCATATGCTCCCCCCCTCCCCTTCCAACGCCCGGTCCCATCTGCGGGTTCCCGGGCGCAGCGGCTACAGTCACGCTTGCGTCAACTACGGGGACAGGAGAGGGCCATTACCGCCAACCGGCAGACGAGCTGGGCGTTCGCCGATGCGTTCGTCGCCGAGGACGCAGCCCTGCGCTGGGCCCGTGACCGGGCCCGGGAGGCGGGGATGCGCTCGGTGTCGTCCGGCACGGGCGCGGCGCTGCGCCTGCTCGCCGCCGCCGCGGACGCCAAGGCCGTCGCCGAGATCGGCACCGGGACCGGGGTCTCGGGCATCCACCTGCTGAACGGCATGCGGCCGGACGGAGTGCTGACCACCGTGGACTCCGAACCGGAGATGCAGCAGTTCGCCCGGCAGGCGTTCCGCGCCGCCGGCTTCACCGGGAACCGGGCGCGCTTCATCCCCGGGCGGGCGCTGGACGTCCTGCCGCGGCTCGCCGACGGCGGCTACGACTTGGTGTTCTGCGACGGCGACCGCTCCGAGTGCCTCGACTACCTCGGTGAATCGTTGCGCCTGCTGCGCCCCGGCGGACTGGTCTGCTTCGAGGGCGTCTTCGCGAACGGACGGACCGTGGACTCCGCGGTGCAGCCGGCCGAAGTACTGCGCCTGCGCGAGCTGCTGCGCACCGTACGGGAGTCCACCGTGCTCCAGTCGTCCCTGCTGCCCGTGGGCGACGGGCTGCTCTGCGCGGTCAAGCGCGGCTAGCGGTCAAGCGCGGCCAGCCACGGCTGTACGCGGCTGTACGCGGGGACGGGCAGAGACCAGGCGGGGCCTCGAAATCAAAGCACCGCCCCGGCGGCCGGTATATGTCCATACCGGCCGCCGGGGCGGCACACGGGTGGTGGTGGGACCGATGGCTTCAGCCGACAACCTTCTTCAGAGCGTCGCCGAGCGCGTCGGCCTCGTCCGGTGTCAGCTCGACGACGAGCCGACCGCCGCCTTCGAGCGGAACGCGCATGACGATGCCCCGCCCCTCCTTGGTCACCTCGAGCGGGCCGTCGCCCGTCCGCGGCTTCATGGCCGCCATGCTCGTTCCCCTTCCTGAAACCAGCTCATCGCAGCCGACAACCCAGGTGTCACCGGCATCGAACACGTTGCTTCCTTGTCATTATCCCGCATGGCACGACCCGATGACCAACATCAGTCGGCAACCCCTGCACAACCCGCTCGCCCAAAACCACCCAATTCGGGGAGGGGTCGCGATACCGTACGGGCGCCGATGCCCGGGGCGCGTCCCGGCGGCGGTTCACGAAGCACCAGATTCTTTGACGCAGGTCACATGTCGGTCGCGCCGATCTTTCGGCATGCTGAGCGCTGACCGCCGCGCCGGGGCCCGTACCGGGCCGCCGATGCGGCGCCACCCGAGCCGCGCCCCAGCCGCACCGGAGGACCCGCCATGGCCGACACCGTGCTCTACGAGCTGACCGACGGCGTCGCGACGATCACCCTCAATCGTCCCGACGCCATGAACGCGCTCAACATCGCCACCAAGGTCGCCCTGCGCGACGCCCTGCTCCAGACCGCCGGGGACCCGGCCGTACGGGCCGTGCTGCTCATCGGCACCGGCCGCGCCTTCTGCGTGGGCCAGGACCTCAAGGAGCACATCGAGCTGCTGGCGGCCGACCGGGCGGGGGAGGGCGAGGGCTCGACCATGAGCACCGTCGGGCTGCACTACAACCCGATCGTGACCGCGATCGCCGGAATGCCGAAGCCGGTCGTCGCCGCGGTCAACGGGGTCGCGGCGGGCGCGGGCGCGGGCTTCGCGTTCGCCGCCGACTACCGCCTCGTCGCCGACACCGCCTCGTTCAACACCTCTTTCGCCGGGGTCGCCCTCACCGCCGACTCCGGCGTCTCCTGGACCCTGCAGCGGCTGATCGGCCACGGCCGCGCCGCCGACCTCCTGCTCTTCCCGCGCTCGATCAGCGCTCAGGATGCCTACGACCTGGGCATCGCGAACAAGGTCGTCCCGGCCGCGGAGCTGGCTGCCCAGGCTGCTGCGGTGGCCCGGCAACTGGCGGAGGGCCCGACCGCGGCCTACGCGGCGATCAAGGAATCCCTCGCCTACGCGGCCGGGCACGGCCTGACCGAGGCGCTGGCCAAGGAGGAGGAGCTCCAGCGGCGCGCGGGCGCCTCGGAGGACCACCTGGCCGCGGTGGACGCCTTCGTCAAGAAGCAGAAGCCCCACTTCACCGGCCGCTGAACCGGGTCAGGCGCCCCGGACGTGGCAGTCGGCCAGGTGGTCATTGACCAGGCCGCACGCCTGCATCAGGGCATAGGCCGTGGTCGGTCCGACGAAACGGAAGCCGCGCTTCTTGAGGTCGCGGGACAGCGCCGTCGACTCCGGGGTGATCGGGGCGATGTCCTCGAAGGTCCGCGGCGCCGGGCGGCCGACCGCGTTCGGAGCGTGGGACCAGATCAGCTTGTCCAGCTCGCCCGGCGCCAGCTCGGCGGCCACCCGCGCGTTCGACACGACGGCCGAGATCTTGGCCCGGTTGCGGATGATGCGGGAGTCGCCGAGCAGCCGCTGCTCATCCGATTCCGTGAACTCCGCGACCGCCGCGATCTTGAACCCGGCGAACGCGGCACGGAAGCCCTCGCGGCGGCGCAGGATCGTCAGCCAGGACAGACCGGACTGGAACGCCTCCAGGGAGATCCGCTCGAACAGGGCGTCGTCACCATGGACCGGGCGGCCCCATTCGGTGTCGTGGTAGACGCGGTAGTCGGCCATGCTCTCGGTCTCCAGCCCGCCCCATGGGCAGCGCAGCAGCCCGTCCGGCCCCAGCACCACTTCCCCGGCACTCATGCCCCTCCCTCCCGCTCAGTCCCGGCACGCTCCCACGCGCGGGCTTCCCTCGTCACTGCTCGCTCACTCATGCGCCCTCCCCTTCCGGCCCGCGCGGCGGGACGTCCGGCGCGGGCGGATACTGCGGGGGCGGGTCGTACGGGTGCGGGTCGTACGGGTGCGGGGACAGGCCGTGGGCAGGCAGGTCGTGGGCAGGCAGCCCGGGCGGCGGCAGATCGCGCGGGATACCGGGCGCCGCGATGTCATGCGGCGGCAGGCCCGGCGGGGCGATGTCGTGCGGCGGGAGACCGCCGGGCTGCTGCAGCAGCCCGGGCCCGCCGTGGGCCGACGCCTGCGCCCCGGCCAGGGCCGTCTCCAGCTCGGCGATCCGGGCGTCGCGCTCGGCGAGCTCGGCGCCGAGCCGGCCCAGCACATCGTCGACATCGGCCATGCGGTAGCCCCGCACGGTCATCGGGATGCGCAGGGCCTCCACATCGGCACGGCCCAGCGGCCGGTCGGCGGGCAGCGCGTCATCGAGCCGGTCGGGGGGCGCCTCGGCCAGCGCGCCGCCGTCGCCACCTCCGACGACCGCGACCGTGACCGCGCCGACCACCACGACCAGCGCGATCAGCAAGAACCAAAACACGACGATCGTCTCCCCGGGTGCGCGCGTACGTCCTACCAGTCTGCCTCGATCGTGCCATGCCCCACCGACAGTTATCGTCGCTCGCAGCCCCTCTGGGGAGGAAGCGAGAGGAAGTGCGGATGCTACGGCTCGGACGGCGTGAGTTCGGCGGGAACGAACAAGTGATCATGGCGATCGTGAACCGGACGCCGGACTCCTTCTACGACCGGGGGGCCACCTTCCACGACGGGCCCGCCCTGGACCGTGTCGAACAGGCGGTGGCGGAGGGCGCCGCCATCGTCGACATCGGCGGGGTGAAGGCCGGTCCCGGCGACGAGGTGAGCGCCGCCGAGGAGGTGCGCCGCACGGTGGGCTTCGTGGCCGAGGTGCGCCGGCGCCATCCCGACGTGGTGATCAGCGTGGACACCTGGCGCCACGAGGTCGGCGAGGCGGTCTGCGAGGCGGGCGCGGATCTGCTCAACGACGCATGGGGCGGGGTCGACCCCAAGCTGGCCGAGGTCGCGGCCCGGTACGGCGCCGGTCTGGTGTGCACCCACGCGGGCGGCGCCCAGCCGCGCACCAGGCCGCACCGGGTCGCGTACGACGATGTGGTGGCCGACATCCTGCGGGTCACGCTGGAGCTCGCGCGGCGCGCCGTCGAGCTGGGCGTGGAGCGCGAGTCGATCATGATCGACCCGGGCCACGACTTCGGCAAGAACACCCGGCACTCGCTGGAGGCGACCCGGCGGCTCGGCGAGCTGGCGGAGACCGGCTGGCCCGTGCTGGTCTCGCTGTCCAACAAGGACTTCGTGGGCGAGACGCTGGACCGGCCGGTCAAGGAGCGGTTGCTGGGCACCCTCGCGACGACCGCGATCTCGGCCTGGCTCGGCGCGCGGGTCTACCGGGTGCACGAGGTGGCCGAGACCCGCCAGGTGCTGGACATGGTGTCCTCCATCGCCGGTCACCGGCCCCCGGCGGTCGCCCGGCGCGGCGTGGCCTGACGGCGCCGGGCGACGGGCGACGGGCCCCGGGCGACGCGGGTCGGCCGAGGAGTCGGCCGACGGGTGACCCGGCGGATCGGCCGGTGGGTCAGCCGCCGGACTCCTTCGTCATCAGCTCGACCACCTCGTCCACGTCGTCCGTGAGGCGGAACAGCTCCAGGTCCATCGGGCTCGCCTTGCCCTGCGCGACGAGCGTGTCCTTCAGCCAGGCCACCAGGCCCTGCCAGTAGGCGCTGCCGTAGAGGACGATCGGGAAGCGGGTCACCTTCTTGGTCTGCACGAGGGTCAGCGCCTCGAAGAACTCGTCCAGGGTGCCGACCCCGCCGGGCAGCACCACGAACCCCTGCGCGTACTTCACGAACATCGTCTTGCGGACGAAGAAGTAGCGGAAGTTCACACCGATGTCGACATACGGGTTGAGGCCCTGCTCGTACGGCAGCTCGATGCCGAGCCCGACGGAGACCCCGCCCGCCTCGCACGCGCCCTTGTTCGCCGCCTCCATCGCCCCCGGGCCGCCGCCCGTGATCACCGCGAACCCCGCCTCCGCGAGGGCCCGCCCGATCCGCACCCCCGCCTCGTACTCCGGCGACCCCTCCGGCGTACGGGCGGACCCGAAGACGCTGACCGCCCGGCCGAGGTCGGCGAGCGCGCCGAAGCCCTCGACGAACTCCGACTGGATGCGCAGCACCCGGAACGGGTCCTCGTGCACCCAGTGGGTCGCTCCCTGGCTGTCCAGCAGCCGCTGGTCGGTCGTGCCGGGCCGCATCTGCTGGCGTCGGCGCACGACCGGGCCCTCGCGCTGCTCCTGCAGCGTCCGCTCGTCCTCGGCGTTGCCCATGTGTGCTCCCTTCGCCACGATCTGCCTCCGAACAGCCGCAGATCTGTCGTTCAGCGTAGGCCCCTGGATTCGGCGCGTCAGCCAAGTCGGAACCGAGCCCTCAAATGGGCCCTAAAAGGGCGGTCAGGCGGTCAGCCAGGCCCGCAGCCGCTGCTCGGCCTCCAGCACCGCCGCGGTGTTCACATGCTCCTCGCGGGTGTGGGCGAGGAGCGGATCGCCCGGGCCGTAGTTGATCGCGGGCACGCCGAGGGCCGAGAAGAAGGCGACGTCCGTCCAGGCGTCCTTGGGGGCCGGCTCCGTGCCGATCGACTCGACGAAAGCGGCCGCGGCCGGGTGGGACAGGCCCGGCAGCGCGCCGGGCGCGCTGTCCGTGGCCTCCACCTCGAATCCGTCGAAGAGCTCGCGCACATGCGCGAGCGCCTCGGCCTCGGAGCGGTCGGGGGCGAACCGGTAGTTGACGGTCACGGCGCAGAAGTCCGGGATGACGTTGCCCGCGTGGCCGCCCTCGATACGCACCGCGTTGAGACCTTCACGGTACGTGAGCCCGTCGATGTCCACGCGGCGCGGCTGATAGCCGACCAGCCGGTCGAGGACGGGCGCGGCCTTGTGGATGGCGTTCTCGCCGAGCCAGCTGCGCGCGGAGTGGGCGCGCCTGCCGCTGGTGGTGACCCGCACCCGCAGGGTGCCCTGGCAGCCGGCCTCGACCTTGCCGTCGGTGGGCTCCAGCAGCACCGCGAAGTCGGCGGCCAGCCACTCGGGGTGCCGCTCGGCGAGCCGGCGCAGCCCGTTGAGCTCGAGGGCGACCTCTTCGTGGTCGTAGAAGACGAAGGTCAGATCGCGGCCCGGGTCGGGCACGGCCTGGGCGACGCGCAGCTGTACGGCCACGCCGGACTTCATATCGGAGGTGCCGCAGCCCCACAGCACGCCTTCACCGTCGAGCCGGGAGGGGACGTTGTCGGCGATCGGCACGGTGTCGATATGTCCCGCGAGCACCACCCGCTCCGCCCGCCCCAGGTTCGTCCGGGCCACGATGGCGTCTCCGTCGCGGTCGACGGTCAGATGCGGCAGGGCGCGCAGCGCCTCCTCGACGGCGTCGGCGAGCGCCTTCTCGTCGCCGCTGACCGAGGGGAAGTCGACGAGCTGGGCGGTGAGCCGGGCGGCGTCCAGGGACAGATCAAGTGCGGGATGTGCCATGCAACCGACCCTAGCCCGTCCTCGTCGACGGCGGCCGGGCAGTGGCGGGGCGGTGGCGACGGTGGCCGGGCGGGGCGGTGGTGCGGCGGCCGGGCAGGGCGGTGGTGGCGGGGCCTCCCGGGCCGGTGACGTGCCTCTTGACACATGTCGGTCCGGGGTCGGGCGGCCCTCAAGTAACGTGTGCGCCGTGCCCCTGCCCGTCCTCGCCAGCCGTGCCCGTCGGACACGCGCCGCGATCGCCTGCGCCGTACTGCTGGCCCTCGTCGGATATGTGGCGGCGCACATCGCGTCCGGCGGCTGGGGCCCGCCCCGCTGCTTCGTACGGGCGGAGGGCGAGTATCTGGCGCTCACCCCCGAACAGGCGGGGAACGCGGCCACGATCGAGGCCGTGGCCGCCTCCCGGGGGCTGCCGGAGCGGGCCGTCACCATCGCGCTGGCCACCGCACTTCAGGAGTCGGGGCTGCGCAACATCCGCCGTGGCGACCGGGATTCACTGGGGCTCTTCCAGCAACGGCCCTCACAGGGCTGGGGCACCGCGCGGCAGATCCAGGATCCGGTCTACGCCACAGGGCGGTTCTACGACCACCTGGTGAAGGTCCCCGGCTACTCGCGGCTCCCGCTCACGGTGGCCGCCCAGCGGGTGCAGTACAGCGGTTACCCGCAGGCGTACGCGAAGCACGAGACCGAGGCCGTGGTGTTGACCGGTGCGCTGACCGGGCGTTCCGCGGCCGCCTTCTCCTGCCCCGGCCCGCCGGACGACGGGGTTCCGGGCGATCCGGCGCGGGTCCGGGCGGAGTTGAAGCGGGAGTTCGGCGCCGAGGTGGCGGCGGCGGTACGGCCGGCGGGGCAGGGCGGCGGGCGCGCCGCGACCGCGCATACGGTGCGGGTGTCGACCGGGGCGACCCGGGCCCGCGGCGGGGCGGAGCGTAACGGCTGGGAATTGGCCTATTGGGCGGTGGCCCACTCGGACGAGTTGCGCATCGAACGCGTTTCTTACGGCAACCACGTATGGACCGCAGGGAATTTGCGGGCCGGCTGGCATACCACCGACGAGGACTCCGGACCGGAAGTTCGTATCGCCATCGCCCGATAACGCGGCAGATCACCGCTGGTGACGGCGGGTCAGAATGGGTCCGGTGACATTTACAGATGCTCGCTCACATCCGAAACGGATTATGCGATGCATTGCCAATTCTTTACCTTGATGCACCGCAACCTTCCTGCTTCTCACGCGGTATTCACTGCGTCCGACTGCCGGACATCCACGCCAAATGTCCCTCCGTCAAAGGAGCATCATGTCCCTCCCCCTCACGCGTCGGATCGCCCGGACCGCGCTGCTGGTCGCAGCGGGCGCCGCTCCCGTGGTCGGTGCCGCCGGCGCCGCGAGTGCAGCGGACCTGTCCCTGACGCAGGCCCCCAAGCTGGGCGGGCTGAGCGCGCTCGACACCGCCGCGGTCGGCAGCCTCGCGGACGCCGCCTCGCAGCACGTCGGAAGCGCGGCGGGCGAGGTCGGCGGCAAGGCCGGCGGGACCGTCACGCGTGCCCTCCGGGGCCCGGAACAGACCGCTCCGGTCGCCCGGCCCGCGGACAAGGCCGCTGCGGGCAAGGCCACCTCCGAGGCCAGGGCGGCCTCCGGCAAGGCGGCCTCCGGGGCGAAGTCGGTCGCCGGCAAGTCCGGAAAGGTGACCGGAAAGGTGGGGGCGGCGAAGGCCGACAAGGGCGACCGCGGCAAGGCGGTGGCCGACAAGACCATGCCCGAGACCAAGGCCAAGGCCAAGGGGAGCAAGGGCCGCCACGCCGCCCCGAGCCGCGGCAAGGCCGTCGCCGGAAAGGTCGGCAAGGCTGTCACGGGCAAGGCCGGCAAGGCCAGGAAGGCGGCCAAGGCCGCCGCTGGAAAGGCCGCGGCCGGCGAGCCCGCCCAGGCCATCCCGGCCGCCCCGAGCACGCTGCCCACCAACTCCCTGACCGACGGCCTGTCGGTCAAGGGCCTGCCGATCCTCGGCGGCTGAAAGCAGCCCCCCTCTTTTTGAGGCTCGGTTCGCCTCCGGGGCGCTACAGCCACTGTCGACGGTCGACCGTGCTCGCCCCCTCGTACCTCGGGGACTGCGCGCGCTCTCCCTTTCGACAGCGGCGCGCCCCTTCGGCTCACTCGCCGAGCCACGCGCGAAACACCCGGGCCCGGGGAGCATCCGCTCCCCGGGCCCGTCGCCTGTCCGTGTGGCCGCGTGGCCGTGCAGCCGCGCGCTCAGCGCCTGGGCGGACCGCCGCCCAGCCGCTGGACCGCCGCCGCCACCCGCTCGTCGGTGGCGGTGAACGCGACCCGTACGTTCCGCTCCCCCGCCACGCCGTAGAAGTCGCCCGGCGCCACCAGGATGCCCAGTTCGGCGAGCGCGCCGACGGTTTCCCAGCACGGCTCGTCCCGCGTCGCCCACAGGTACAGCGACGCCTCGCTGTGCTCGATGCGGAAGCCGCACCCTTCGAGCGCCTCGCGCAGCTCGGCCCGGCGGCGGGCGTAGCGCTCGCGCTGCTCGGCCACGTGCGCGTCGTCGCCCAGCGCGGCGACGGTGGCGGCCTGGACGGGCGCGGGCACCATCATCCCGCCGTGCTTGCGGATCTGCAGCAGCTCGCCGAGCACCGCCGCGTCACCGGCGAGGAACGCCGCGCGGTAGCCCGCCAGGTTGGAGCGCTTGGAGAGCGAGTGCACCGCCACCAAACCCTCGAAGCTGCCGCCGGAGACCTCGGGGTGCAGTACGGACACCGGGTCGGCGTCCCAGCCGAGCTCCAGGTAGCACTCGTCGCTGGCCAGCAGCACGCCGTGCGCACGCGCCCAGGCCACCGCGGTCCGCAGTTCGTCCTTGTCCAGCACCCGGCCGGTCGGGTTGGACGGGGAGTTGAGCCACAGCAGCTTCAGCCCCGCGGGGTCGAGCTCGGTCGGCTCGTCGTACGGCACGGGCTCCGCGCCCGCCAGCCGCGCGCCCACCTCGTACGTCGGGTAGGCGAGACGCGGGAAGGCGACCCGGTCGCCGGGGCCGATGCCGAGCTGGGTGGGCAGCGACGCCACCAGCTCCTTGGAGCCGACCACCGGCAGCACCTGGGTGTGGTCCACGCCCGTCGCGCCCAGCCGCCGCTCCACCCAGCCGGTCAGCGCGTCCCGCAGCGCGGCGGTGCCCCATACAGTGGGATAGCCGGGGCTGTCGGCCGCGCCGGTCAGCGCCGTGCGGATCAGCTCGGGGACCGGGTCGACGGGGGTGCCGACCGACAGGTCGACGATGCCGTCCGGATGCGCCGCGGCGGTCGCCTTGTACGGTTCGAGCCGGTCCCAGGGGAAGACGGGGAGACGGGCGGAGACGGGTGGCACAACAGGCTCGCTTTCTTGGGAAAAACAGCCCGGCCCCGCAGGCCGTGGTGGCATGCGGGACCGAGGGCTGCGCGGTGCTGGGGCGTCTTCTAGAACGCGCCCGCGCGCCGCGAGGTCACTCGTCGTGCTCCTGCGGGGGCAGGGCGGCGATGAAGGGGTGGTCACGCTCGATCAGGCCCAGCTTGCTCGCGCCACCGGGCGAGCCCAGCTCGTCGAAGAACTCGACGTTGGCCTTGTAGTAGTCCTTCCACTCCTCGGGAGTGTCGTCCTCGTAGAAGATCGCCTCGACCGGGCAGACCGGCTCACAGGCCCCACAGTCGACGCACTCGTCCGGGTGGATGTACAAGGACCGCTGGCCCTCGTAGATGCAGTCGACGGGGCACTCCTCGATGCACGCCTTGTCTTTCAGGTCGACACAAGGCTGCGCGATGACGTAGGTCACGCTGTCGTTCCTCCTCTTAGGGCTGCTATCGCGCGGGAGCGCGGCGTCGTCGATGCCCGCACCTAGTATCTCCGTTCTTGGGCACCGGACGCACGTGAGGGGCGGGCAGAGCTGTGGATTTCACCACTGGCGGACGATTTGAGGTCCGGATTACCCCGTCTGACGTGGGTAGACGCGTGTCCGTCAGGCTGACGATCGAGGGTGGCGACAGCGGCGCGCGGTTCACGGACGTGGTCGGCGTGCTCACATCCTGGACACACGGTGTGCTGTGCGTCACTCGGCGCACCGGAGAGGAGGTCCGCATCGCGGAATCCTCGCTGGTGGCGGGCAAGGTCGTGCCCGCGGCCCCGGCCCGCCGCCGCGGCCCGGCGGCGACCGCGGCCGAACTGGACCGGGCCGCCGCCCGCGCCTGGCCGCCGGTGGAGAGCGTACGGCTCGGGGAGTGGGAGCTGCGCGCGGCGGGCGGCTTCACCCGGCGCGCCAACTCCGCGCTGCCGCTCGGCGATCCGGGCGTACCGGTCGAGGACGCGCTGCGGCGGGTGACCGCCTGGTACGCCGAGCGCGGGCTGCCCGCCTATATCCAGGTCAGCACCGGCGCCGAGGGGACACAGGAGCTGCTGGCCGCGGAGCTCGCGGCGCACGGCTGGGTCCGTGAGGTCTCCGTGGACATACGCATCGCCGCCCTCGCCCCCATCGCGGACAAGGACGCCGATGTCTCCCGGGTCGCCCTCTCCCGCGATATCGACGACGCCTGGCTGGCCCGCTACCAGCGCTTCTCCTCCGGCGACCCCTCCCCCGAGGTGCTGCGGGTGCTCCGGGGCGGCCCGTCGGTGTGGTTCGCGACCATAACGACAGCAGACGACGCCTCAGGCGTCCCGGCCGCGATCGGGCGGTGCGTGGTGGACGGCCGCTGGGCCGGGTTCACGGCCGTGGAGACCGATCCGCTGCTGCGCCGGCAGGGCCTGGCCACCGCCGTGATGACGGGGCTCGCCCGCAAGGCCCTCGAGGAGGGCGCCTCGGCTGCGTATCTGCAGGTCGAGGCGGACAATGACGGTGCCGGGGCGCTCTACGAGGGCATGGGCTTCAGCACACACCACAGCTACCACCACTGGCGCGCACCCCACGAGAACCATCCCCACGAGAACCACCGCTGATCGGGTACGAGGCACCTATGCCACGCAGAGACGACACCCCGGCCCGGCGCCGGCGCTTCGCGGAGGCGGCCCGCGAGGAGCGCCCCGATCTGGCGCTGCTGTGCCTGCTGGTGGCTCAGGAGGCCGACCCGGAGCTGGACGAGGACGGAATCGACGCCGTACAGGTCGAACTCGACCGGCTGGCCGGTCTGGTGCCCTACTCCCCCGGCGGGCCCGGCGCCTGGGCCGCGGCGCTGGCCGGGCTGCTCGGCGACCGCTTCGACTTCCGCGGCTCGGCGGCCGACTACCGGCGACTGGAGTCCTCGCTGCTGCACGAGGTGCTGCGGCGACGGCGCGGACTGCCGATCCTGCTGTCCGTGGTGTGGCTGGAGGTGGCGCGGCGGGCGGGCGCGCCGGTGTACGGGGTGGCGCTGCCGGGCCACTTCGTGGTCGGCTTCGGCGATCCGTACGGGCATCATGTGCTGGCGGATCCCTTCGACGGCGGGCGGGTGCTGTCCGACGAGGACGCGGCGCTGCTGGTGGCGGGGGCGCTGGGGGTCCCGTCGGCCGCGACGGTGGCGGCCCCGGCCACTCCACTGGAGATCGTGCTGCGGATCCTGAACAACATCCGCGCCTGGGCCGCCGCCCGTCCCGAGCGCACGGATGTCCAGCTGTGGGCGGTCGAGCTGTCCCTGCTGCTGCCCAGCCACCCGGCCCGGCTCCGCTACGAGCGGGCCAAACTGCTCGTGGAGCGCGGGGACTTCGTGGCCGGCGCGAAGGAGATGGAAGAGTACGCGGAGGTCGTGGCCGCCATGGAGCCGAACGCGGCGGAGGCCGTACGGCGCCGGGCGCGGGCCGCCCGGGCGAGGCTGAACTGAGCAGCGCACCGCGTCAGGTCAGCCAACGCACCGGGACGGCCGCGAACCGGAACCGCCACCGCACCGGGACGGCCGCGGACGACGGGACGGCCTTCGGCAGCGGTCAGAGCCACCCCTTGTCGCGGGCGATCCGCACCGCGTCGGCGCGGTTGCGGGCGGCGGTCTTCTGGATGACCGTGGACAGGTAGTTGCGGACCGTGCCCTGCGAGAGGTTCAGCCTGCGCGCCAGCTCCGCGTTGGTCGAGCCGTCCGCCGAGGACCGCAGCACCTCCCGCTCCCGCTCGGTCAGCGGGCACACCCCGTCCACGAGCGCGGCCGCCGCCAGCGTCGGGTCGATGACCCGCTCGCCGCGCAGCACCCGGCGCACCGCGTCCGCGAGCTGGGCGGCGGGGGCGTCCTTGACCAGGAAGGCATCGGCGCCGGACTCCATGGCGCGGCGCAGATAGCCGGGGCGGCCGAAGGTCGTGAGGATCACTATCCTGAGCCCCGGGAACGCCGGGCGAAGCGCGGCTGCCGCGTCGAGACCCGTCATACCGGGCATCTCGATGTCCAGCAGCGCCACATCCGGCCGATGCTCCCGGGCCGCGTCCATCACCTCGTCCCCGCGCGCCACCTGGGCGACGACCTCTATGTCGCCCTCCAGCCCGAGCAGCGCGGCCAGCGCCTCCCGCACCATCGACTGGTCCTCGGCGAGAAGCACCCGAATACGACCTCCCGGCACCACGGCCGGCTCCCCCGTCGCTCCGTTCATGGGCCCAGCGTAAGCGGCGCCTCTGACAGCCCCGCCCCGGTCCGAAGCCCCGCCCCGGTCCGGCGGCGCTACCCGGGAGTCGGCGAGGCGAGCTCGGAGGCGGTGGCGCGGCGGGAGAGGGCGACGTACGCGCGGAGCACGAACCCGCCCTGCTCGCCCGTCCCGGTCTCCAGCCGCCCGCCGGCCAGTTGCAGCCGCTCGGCCAGCCCGGACAGCCCGTTGCCCGGCGGGCCTTCGGGGCCCCGGCCGTCGTCGCTGATGGTCAGGCAGAGCTCGTCACCGGCCTCGATGAGCGTCACCGTGCAGCGCCGTGCCCCGCTGTGCCGCACCACATTGGTGATCCCCTCGCGCAGCGCCCACGCCAGGACCCCCTCCTCATCGGGCGGCAGGTCCGGATGGCCGTCGGCGGTCCGGCCGAGATCGGCGGCCATGCCCGCGGCGGTCAGCGCGATCCGGGCCCCGGCCGCCTCCGCCTCCAGGGTCGGGCGGCGAAACCCGCGGACCGCCTCCCGTGCATCGACGAGCGCCTGGCGGCTGACCCGCTCGATATCGGCGACCTGCCGCCCGGCCTGCTCCGGCTGGTCGGGGAGGAGCCGCCCGGCCAGCTCGCTCTTGAGCGTGATCAGCGACAGGGAGTGGCCGAGCAGATCGTGCAGATCGCGGGCGAGCCGCAGCCGCTCCTCGTTGGCGGCGAGATGGGCGACGGTGGCCCGCGCCTCCCGCAGCGCCCTGGTCGTACGGACCAACTGCCGCACCCCGCTCATCGCGAACCCCCCGAGCAGCGCGGGGATCCCCAGGACGGCAAGCAGATGCGGGGCGTCCCCGGCCGTCAGGCCGACGAGCATCAGGACGACAGTGACCAGCGGGACCGCCAGCCGCGCGGCCCTGATCGGGAGCACCGCCCCGCAGGCCACCGACACATAGACGAAGAGCACCAGCCAGGTGTCGCCGAGCGTCAGCGCGAGGGCGGCGGCCAGCGCGGCCATCGCGACCAGCCCCACGCCGGCCTTTCTGAGGTCCAGGGGCCGACCGGCATTGCGGAACAGGAGCTGGCAATAAGCGGTGAGAAAGGCCAGCAGCCCCAGGCAGCCCAGGGCCGTGGCGAGGGGGCGGTGGCCGCCGTCCAGCAGATCACCGACCGGGCCCGTCATATACGCCATCCAGATGCCGACCCACAGCAGCCTGATCAGGGCCTGTCTGCGATCGCTGACCTCGCGCCCGATGCCGGTCAGCACATCGTCCTCCCGCGTCAGCGACCGGCACCATGCCACCCAGCGGGCGCCGGACCGCTCGGCCCGCCCGCTCGCCGCCTCACGCCCGCTCCCCTCCGCAGGCCGCTCGTCCGCGCCGCTCATGCCTTGCGGGTGTCCTTGCGGTACAGCCAGGCGGCCGCGCCCGCGAAGAGCACCAGATAGCCGGCCAGGAGGGCGATGTCCTTGGTGTGCGGCGCGCCGCCCAGCTCGATCGCCTGACCGAGCGCGGCATAGGCATGAGTGGGCAGATAGTCGGATATGTTCTGCAGCCACTGGGGATACGCGGTCGTCGGCGACCACAGCCCGCCGAGGATCGAGAGGCCAAAGTAGATGATCATCGTCAGCGGGCGTACGGCGTCACCGGACGCCAGATAGCCGATGGCCACGCCCAGCGCGGCGAACACCAGGGAACCCGCCCATATCGCGCCGGTCAGGGCGAGCCACTGCCACGCGGCGTCGAGCCGCACGTCCTTGACGGCCGCGGCCACGACGAAGACGACCACGATCGCCGGCAGGGTGGCCACCGCCGCCGAGGCGATCTTGGCCATCACATAGCCGCGCCCGGGCAGCGCGGTGAGCCTCAGCTGTCTCACCCAGCCCGATTCGCGCTCCTTGGCTATGCGCTCGCTGTTGCCCATCAGCACAGCCGTCAGCGAGCCGAAGGAGGCCATCGCCACCATGTAGTACAGCGGCATCGTCAGATGGGTGTGCGGCACCAGGGAGGTGGTGTCACTGGTCCCCGCGATCACCAGGAACAGCGCCGACGGGTAGATGACCGTGAAGAACATGAACTTCTTGTTGCGCAGGGCGCGCGTGATCTCCAGCTTGATCAGGGTGGTCATCGTCCCGCCTCCTCGGCGGTCGCGGCGTCGGTGATGGTGAGGAACGCCTGCTCAAGGCCGAGGCCCGCGACCTCGATACCGCGCGGATACACCCCGAGGCCGTAGAGCGCGTGGACCGTCGCGTCGGCGTCGCTGGACCGCATCCTGACCGTACGCCCCGATATCTCGATCCCGGTCAGGCCCGGCAGTGCCCGCAGCGCCGCCTCATCGGCCGGCTCGCCGAGCTCGAAGGAGATCCGCCGGGCCCCGGCCATCGCCTTGATCTCCGCGGACGTGCCGTCGGCGAGCACCCGCCCGCGGTGCAGCACGATCACGCGGTCGGCTATCGCGTCGGCCTCTTCGAGGTAGTGGGTGGCGAAGAGGATGGTGCGGCCCTGCCGCGCCTGTGACCGCATCGCGGCCCAGAAGGTCTGCCGGGACGAGACGTCCATGCCGGTGGTCGGCTCGTCCAGCACGATCAGGTCGGAGGCGCCCGCGGTGGCCAGCGCGAAGCGCACCCGCTGCTCCTGGCCACCCGAGAGCTTGTTCACCTTCCGGTCGGCGATGTCCGTGATGCCCGCCTCCTCCAGCACCTGCCGCACCGGATGGGCCCGGGGGTGCAGATCGCAGGCGAGCCGAACCAGCTCCTGGACCGTGACCTCATCCATCAGCCCGCCGCTCTGCAGCATCGCGCCCACCCGGCCGCCCTCGATGGCCTGGCGCGGGGTGGTGCCGAAGATCCGGACCAGGCCGGAGTCGGGGGTGCGCAGCCCCAGCAGCAGATCGAGGGTCGAGGACTTCCCCGCCCCGTTGGGCCCGAGCAGCGCGACGGTCTCGCCCTGGTGCAGCGTGAGGTCCAGATCGGCCACGGCGCGCACGCTGCCGTAGCTCTTGTTCACCTTCTCGAAGGCGACCACCGGCGCGGACGCCGACGCCTCGGCGCGGCCGGATCCGGCGGCCGTGCCGGGAGCGGACTGAGCGGTTGTTGCGGTCATGGCCCAAGCTTCGCCCAGCTCGGCTCGTCCCGGCAGTGTCAGCGGTCGTGGTCTCGGCATGACAGATGTCATGGTCCGGGCCGGGCACACCACGCCCGCGCACCCGGTCGCCGGGCCCGGCGCCAGGCGTACGACGTCGCCGGGCATACGACGGCCCCCGCCCGGTGGCGGACGGGGGCCGTACGCGCCTTGCTCAGTTGCCGTTGGTCTCGATGATGCCGATCCGCTCGGCCGGGGTCTTGCCCTTCAGCGCCTGGCCCAGCGCCACCGCGACGTCCGTCGGGGCGACGGGCTGCTTGCTGCCGTTGCCCCGCTGGATCAGCACGCCGTCGAAGAGGCCGCCGTACAGCTCCTTCAGAGCGTTCAGGTCGTAGTGCTCCACCAGCTTGCCGTCCACCACCCGCACGGACAGGACCTTCCACAGGGAGTTCTGCGGGCTCAGCGGCAGCGAGCGCGCCGGGTCCGTCTGGACCTTGACGAAGTCCGACATCGCGGGCTTTGCGAAGGTCCGCATCTTCCGGTCGACCTCGGCGTTGCTGATCTGCGGCTGCTTGGTGACGACGGGCAGGGTGATGACCTTGTTCTCACCCGTGGCGGCCCGCTGCCGGAACGCCTCGTCCACCGCCGCGACCGCCTTGTCGACGTCCAGCCCCTTGCCCGCCTTGCCGTACACCGCGACGGCCTTGCCGGGCTTGAACTCGATCGTGCCCTCGCGCGCCGTGCCCGAGGTGCCCGCGAGCCGTACCAGCGCGTCCTTCAGCTTCTCCTCGTCGACCGTGACAACGGGATCGGCCTGGTGGGTGCCGCCGAACAGCGAGCCGATCACGGTGATCGGGTTGTAGTCGCGGCCGGCGACGCCGCGGACCGTGGCCTCGGTGTCCAGCGTCAGGCCCGCGACGGACGGCTTGATCTGCTTCTGCTGGCCGTCCACGGACACCTTCAGCGGCGCGGTGGTGCGGCCCTCCAGCGCGGTGTCCAGCTTCTGGACGGCCGTCTCCTTGGAGGTGCCGCCGATGTCGACACCCAGGACGGTGGTGCCGTTCGGGACGTCGGCATGGTTCATCACCAGGCCCGCGCCGTACGCGACGCCGCCGACGAAGACGAGCGCGCCGACCACCAGAACCAGCTTGGAGCGCCCCTTCTTCTTGGGGCGGGCGGCCGCCGGGGCGGCGGGCGGCTTGGGGCTGCTCGCCGGAGCGCCGGCCTCATCGGAGGGGGCGGGCGCGGCGGAGCCGGTCCCGGGGGGCGGGAAGGCCGAGCCGGGCCGGTTCTCGGCGGGCGGGACGACGGGGATGCCGCTGACCAGCGTCTCTCCGGAGACATGCTCGGCCGGCACGCCCCCGCCCGGGGTCGGGTCGGGGTCGCGGAACAGCGGCGGGTTCGCGGCGGAGTCCAGGCCCGGCTTGCCGCCGAGGCCGTCGAACGGCCCGGCCGACGGCACGGGGCTCGCGCCGGTGGTGGCGCCGAGGCTGCCGAACAGCGGCGAGCCGTTCGGCGGGGTGGGCGGCTGCCCGGCGAGCCCGGCGCCGCCGCCGAGCGGCGGCTGGGTGGCGCCCGGGGCCCGCGTGGGCAGCCGCATCTCGCCGGTGACCGGGCCGGTCGTCGGGCCGCTGGGCTCCGCCACCCCGGGGAAGCCGCTGTGCGGGGTGTCGGTGAAGTACGGCAGGTCGGCACCCGCCCCGCCGCCCAGCGACGGGGCGGGGAACTGCTGCGTGGTCTCCGGAGCCGAGAACGGGCTCTCCGGAGCGGAGAACGGGCTCTCGGGGGCGGAGAAGTCGGGGGCCGGGAACGGCTGCGTGGTCTCCGCGGCCGAGGGCGCGGCGGAGGCATCGGGCGCGAACGCCCCGGCCCCGAAGGGCTCGGCCCCGAACGGCTCGCCCGCGGCAGGCCCGGGGGCGGGCGGCGTGGCGGCCGGGGGCACCGGGGGCTGCGGCGTGCTCCCCGTCGTCGTGTTGCCCTTGCCCTTACGAGGCGCGAACCAGTCGCTGGTCCGGTCCTCCTTCTTCCTCTCGGGCTTGTTCGCCGGGGGCTCCCCGTGCTCCCCCCGCGCCGGTCCGGCCGCGCCCGGGCCCGCCGGGGCGGCGTCGGGCCCGGCCGGGCCGTCGGCCCCCTCGGGGTCGTCGGCGGAGCGCTGGTTCGGCACGCCCTCCTCGCCGACCGGGGTGCGCATGACCACCGGCGGGATGGGCCGCGACCCGGGGATGTTGATCCGGATCCGGGTCGTCAGCGTGGTCTCGGTCTTGGGTTCCTCCGGCTGGGCCGCGGCACGCGCCTCGCCGTCACCGGAGCCCTGGGCCTCCTGTGCCGGGTTCGGCGAGGGGTACTGGCGGGATCCGTACGGCGGGGTGCCGGGCGGGTACGCGGCGGCGCCACTGCCCTTGCGGGTCCCGGAGGACGAACTGTCAGATTCACGGCTCAAAGCAGGTTCTCCCAGTTAGCTCCGCCGCCCGTCAGACTCGCGCGGGCGGCTCGGCGGCGGCACCACCTTACTGGGCCACGCGGGCAGGCACTTGACGACCGCTGTAACAGCACATCCCGCACACCGGCGGGCACGGTCCGTCATCCTGGCGGACGCCCAGGCGAAAACGTGACGTCACTTACCAAGTCGGGCCGGGCCGCTGCCCGGTTGCGACACCTTCGGCATCGTGGCGCACATCACACCGGCGAACATTCCGCCAAGAAGAAAAGCATAGGAGCCCGCTCCGGCGCCGAAAAGAAAGTCCCCCTCGGGACGGCTCACGGTGAGAAACAACACGGAGATCACCCACGCCCCGGCGGGCACCACCCCGCCCGCCCGGGTGTCGGTCGCCCTGGCCCCGCCGTAGCACAGCGCGCCGATCGCGAGCAGCGCGAGCAGCAACCCGCCGGGGAACCAGGCCGCTTGGACCAGCGCGCCCGCGGCGGCGACCAGCACCCCCACCACGCCGAGCAGCGCATACGCCCCCAGGCGCGCGGCCGTCACGCCGACACCCCCGCGAACAGATCGTCCTCACGGCCCCGGTCCGAGCCGGAAGCGGCGACCGCCTGCCCTCTGATGAGCAGATAGTGCTCCATGACGGACAGCGGCTGCCCCAGATCGTTCGAGAGTGCGAAGAAGGGCCCGTCGACCGTGATCTGGGTGGTGTGGGCGCGCATGGCCTCCGCCTTCGCCTCGGCGTACGCGGCGCCGTCCACCGTCGCCGTCACCCGCGCGTCGTCGACCACGCCCGGCACATCCCCGGCCGAGGCGATCCCCGGGAAGGGGGCCCCGTCGCCCTGGGCGCGCAGCCGGGCGAAGCCCTCCTCGAGCTCCGAGCGCGGGACGCAGTTCCAGTAGATCTTGCCGATCTGGTGCGGATCGCCCAGGTCCCGGCGGTAGGCCGGTTCCGCGGCGAGCTCCGCCGCGCGCATGGCGACGCGGTGCGCCTGGATGTGGTCGGGGTGGCCGTAGCCCCCGTGCGGGTCGTAGGTCACCAGGACCTGCGGGCGCACCTCACGGACCACCTCGACCAGGTGGGCGGCGGCGTCGTCCACCTCCGCCCGCCAGAAGCACTCCGGGCGGTCATTCTGCGGCGCGCCCATCATCCCGGAGTCGCGGTACCGTCCCGCACCGCCCAGGAAGCGGTGATCGCTGACCCCCAACGCCTTCATCGCCACGGCGAGTTCGCCGATCCGGTGCGGGCCGAGCGCATCGTCGCGGTCGGCGGCCAAGTGCGCCAGGGCGGGCGGGATGATCTCGCCCTCCTCGCCGAGCGTGCAGGTCACCAGCGTGACCTGCGCACCTTCGGCGGCGTACTTGGCCATGGTCGCGCCGTTGTTGATCGACTCGTCGTCCGGATGTGCATGTACCAGGAGCAGGCGACGGGCGGGAAGGACCGGGGTCATGAGCACAGCCTACGAGCCCCGCGGCCGGAGCCGCGGGTCAGCCATGCATCAGAGATCCACGTCCCCGATCATGTTCGCCACGTTCGTCGTGAGGTCGTCGATCGTCGGGGCGATCGACGAACTGGCGAGGTAGAAGCCGAGCAGCACACAGAGGACCGCGTGCCCCGACTTCAGCCCAGCCTTCTGGACGAGCATGAAGACGATGATCAGCAGCAGCACGACCAACGAAATCGAGAGCGCCACAGCGGCTCACCTCCAGGTACACGCGCTCGAACGGACAACATATTCATGCCACAGGGGGCCTACCCACTATGCGCAATCGATCATAACTATGGGCCCGCGCGCACGACTCGGTGCACGGGAGCATGACAGGGGCGCATGCCTGTTCGCACCATTGGCCTCGTCATCTGGCCTGATTCTCGCCACATTCGGCGAGTTGATCTGTGCGGCCGCCGCGGGCGGAACATGCCCGCGGCAACGGGGCCCGAGCCGTACGCTCGGCCTATGACCGGACAGCTCTCGTTCCCTCGGCAGCACGCCCGCACCCAGCGCTTCACCCTTGGGGCGCCGCGCGCCTTCGTCGTGGCGCCCGACGACTCGCGGGTGGTGTTCCTGCGCTCGCGCTCCGGCACCGACCGCGCCAACCTCCTGTGGGTGCACGATCTGACCGAGCGGCGGGAGTACCCGGCCGCCGACCCGGCCGCCCTGCTCGGCGGCGCCGACGAGCAGTTGTCCGCCGAGGAGCGGGCGCGCCGCGAGCGCAGCAGGGAGGGCTCTGGGGGCGTCATCGGCTACGCCACCGACTTGGCTGCCGAATTGGCCGCTTTCGCACTCTCGGGCCGGCTGTTCGCCTCCGAGTTGCGCGCCGGCGTAACCCGCGAACTCCCCGTGCCCGGGCCGGTGATCGACCCGCGCCCGTCTCCGGACGGACGCCGCATCGCCTATGTGGCGCAGGGCGCGCTGCGCGTGACGGAACTCCACGGGGGCGCGGGAGACGGCGACCGGGCGCTGGCCGAACCGGAGGGCGAGACGGTCACCTATGGGCTCGCGGAGTTCATCGCGGCCGAGGAGATGGACCGCTCACGCGGCTTCTGGTGGTCGCCGGACAGCGATGCGCTGCTGGTCGCCCGGGTCGACGACGCACCCGTACGGCGCTGGTGGATCGCCGACCCCGCGCACCCCGACCGGGAGCCCGCCGAGGTCGCGTACCCGGCCGCGGGCACCGACAACGCCGAGGTGCGGCTGGTGCTGCTGGGCCTGGACGGGTCCCGTACCGAGATCGCATGGGACCGGCGGCGCTATCCGTATCTCGCGCGGGTGCACTGGTCGTCCTACGGCCCGCCGCTACTGCTGGTCCAGGCTCGCGACCAGCGCAGCCAGGTCTATCTGGCCGTGGACACCGCCACCGGGCGCACCCGTACCGTCCATGTGGACGAGGACGCGGTCTGGCTTGATCTTTTCCCTGGTGTACCGGGGTGGACGCCGGACGGGCGGCTCGTGCGCATCGCGGACGAGGGCGGCGCACGGGTGCTGATGGTCGGCGACCGCAAGCTGACCTCGGGCGCGCTGCACGTCCGGGCGGTCCTCGACATCGGTGAGGAGGACGTGCTCTTCTCCGCCTCGCCGGGCGCGGACGCCGAACTGCCCGAACAGCCCGGCGATATCGGGGTCTTCCGCGCGTGGTACCGCGGCAGCGGCGACCAGGGCGGCTGGGAGGCGGTCGACAAGCGGCCCGGCCCCGCCGTGCGGTCCGCGGTGCGCGGCGGCGAGGTGATCGTCCTGGCGTGCGCCGAACCGGACCGGCCCGGCGCGGCGGTGGAGGTGTTCGGGCTCACCGCCGACGGCTCGGCCGACCGCCTCGCCGAGATCGCCTCGTACGTCGAGCGGCCCGTCATCACCGCCCGCCCGCAGCTGGTCCACGCGGGCGAGCGCCATATCCCCTGCGCCGTGCTGCTGCCGGCCGGCCACACCGCGGACGACGGGCCGCTGCCCGTCCTCATGGACCCCTACGGCGGCCCGCACGGCCAGCGCGTGCTGGCGTCCCACAACGCCCATCTGACCTCGCAGTGGTTCGCCGACCAGGGCTTCGCGGTGATCGTCGCCGACGGCCGCGGCACCCCCGGCCGCTCCCCCGCCTGGGAGAAGGCCGTCCGCGACGACCTGGCGGGCGTGAGCCTTCAGGACCAGGTCGACGCGCTGGCGGCGCTGGCCGAGCGCTATCCGCTCGACCTCTCCCGAGTCGCCATCCGCGGCTGGTCCTACGGCGGCCTTCTGGCGGGGCTCGCGGTGCTGCGCCGCCCCGATGTCTTCCACGCGGGCGTCGTGGGCGCCCCGGTGACCGATCAGCGGCTGTACGACACCCACTACACCGAGCGGTATCTCGGCCACCCCGACGAGCAGCCGGCGGTCTACGCCGCCAACTCGCTGGTCACCGACGAGGGGCTGTACGGCGCGGCGGAGCCGCACCGCCCGATGATGATCATCCATGGCCTGGCCGACGACAATGTGGTCGCCGCGCACACCCTGCGGCTCTCCTCGGCCCTTCTCGCGGCCGGCCGTCCGCACGAGGTGCTGCCGCTGTCCGGGGTGACCCATATGACCCCGCAGGAACAGGTCGCCGAGAACCTGCTCCTGCTCCAGGTGGACTTCCTCAGGCGCTCGCTCGGCCTGAGCTGAGCGGGGCCTGCCTACGAGTCCGCCTACCAGCCGGGCGGCGGCGGAGGCGGCGAGGAGGGCGGCGGGGCGGCGGGCGGGGTCGCGGGCGGCGGGCCGGGCGGGGCCGTGGGCGGGGCGGGAGGCGGCGGGGTGTAGCCGTACCCACCGTCCGCCGGCCCGTAACCGCCGCCCGCCGCGCCGCCGTAACCGCCGTCCGTTGCCCCATAGCCGCCGCTCGCCGCGCCGCCGTACCCGCCGCCCGCCACGCCGTAGCCTCCGTACCCGCCGTAGCCCCCGTACGGCTGAGCCGCGGGCTGACCCCATCCGGCGAGCGGAACGCCGTCCGCGGGGTCGGCGGGCTGCGCCAGCGCGATCAGCGCGACCAGGCCGACGATCCCCTCGAAGAACGCGGTCAGCACCAGGAGCACGCCCACGGTCGGCAGGTCGTCGAGGTGCTCGAGGTAGTCGAACTTGATGTACGCGGAGACCGCGGTGATCCCGTCGCCCAGCACCAGGGCGGCCGCCGTCATCCCCAGCGGCCGGGCCAGCGGCGCCCGGCCGAGCGCCGCGAAGGCGGCCGTCAGGGCCAGTGCGATCACCGTCCAGGACGCCCATGCCCCGGGCGGCGCGAGCAGCGTGGTGAGCATGTACTTGCCGGTCAGCTGGTGCTCGTAGATGTCCCAGCCCCGCTTCTGGGCCGCATAGATCTGCCAGGCGGCCTCGACGACCGCGACGGCCCCCAGGAACAGCGCCGCCGTGACGGCGACCCCGGGCCTCGGCCGGCCGGGCGGGCTGTCGGCGGGCGCGACGGCGTGGTCGGGGGCGGTCCCGTCGGCCGGGCGCCGGCCGACGGCGACGACGGCCAGCAGCAGGCCCCCGAGCACGACCGCCGTCCACGCGCTCAGCTGCGCGCGGGTCTTCAGCCCGTCGGGGATGCCCTGCATCCAGTCGGCGTGCAGATTCCAGAGGCTGGGCAGGCGCAGCGCGACCGTGGCGGCGGCGGCCGAGGCCAGCGCCCCGGCAGCGGCCGACGAGCGCAGCGCCGCGATCCCGGCGGCCACGTACACGGTGAGCAGGACCGGATCGGCGAGGGATGTGCCGAAGATGCTGTCCGGGAGCCGGTACGGTATCCCGGCCCAGGTCCACCAGACATGGCTGGCCTCGTCGGCCTTGTTGAAGTCCCGGACGATCCACGCCAGTGAGATCAGCCCGAGAACAGCGCATACCAGCGCTCCGAAGGTGCGCGCGCCGCGGTTGAGTATCCGTCCCTGCCCCATGGCTGTAGGTTTGCCCCGCCCCGGCCCCTGATCAACCGTCCCGGCGCCGGCAATGTGCAAACACAAGCGACCGGCCGGGGCGACATGGCGCGCCCCGGCCGGTCTACGGCACCCGCACGGCCGTACGCAGTTCAGCCTGACGCGTCCGTATATCGGTATCGCGTCGGCCAAGTTGCTTGCGTGTTAACGCGTTTGATGCGCCTTGCTCACCCTTTGTCGCCATCCAGTGATCTCTGTCAAGCACGCCGGGACCTCGATCTGCAAAATGTTCGCTCAAGGTTGCCGCGAGCGCCCCTTCCGCTTCCGCTGGCCCCTTGACTGAGCTGTTATTCGGTTGCGAAAGTCCGCTCATCCCGAACCGCGCACGACCACCGGCGGACGGGAACGACATGACGCGAGTAGACCAGCGCGAAACAGACACAGCGATCAGTGCGGGGGGCGCTACGCGATGACGAGTCCTTCCCAGGCCGCCGCGCCCGGGGCGAACGCGCCCGGCCCGGATGCCGTCCCGACGGCCGAAGTCGGCAAGCAGGGGGCGCCGTTAGTGGGGCGGTCGCCCAGCCAGTTGATGTGGCGACGCTTCAAACGCGACAAGACAGGCGTGATTTCGGCCTACGTCGTGATCTTCTTCTTTCTGATCGCCTTACTTGCGCCCGTGATCGCCTGGCTGTACGGCAAGAACCCGTACACCACTTACGGACTCGACAGGCCCGGGCTGCTCAACGAGTTCTACTACCCCATCAAGCCCAACGGGGGCATCGACGGCGAGTTCTGGTTCGGCCTCCAGCCCCAGCTCGGCCGGGATGTGTTCACCCAACTCCTGTACGGCATACGGACCTCGCTGCTGATCGCGGTCGCCGTCACCCTCCTGTGCACCCTCACCGGCATCCTCGTCGGCGTCACGGCCGGCTATATGGGCGGCAGGACCGACTACTTCCTCGGCCGCTTCATCGATCTGCTGCTCGCCTTCCCGGCCCAGCTCTCGTTCGTGGCCTTCACGCCCGTCGTCTACTCGCTCTTCGTCAATCCGGAGAAGGAGACGCCCACCTATCTACGGGTCATCACCCTGATCCTGGTCCAGTGGGCGCTGGGCTGGATGGGCCTGGCGCGGCTGCTGCGCGGACAAGTGCTCAGCCTGCGCGAGCGGGAGTTCGTGGAGGCCGCGAAGGTGACCGGCGCCTCCCCGTGGAGGATCATCCGCAAGGAGCTGCTGCCCAATCTGTGGACGCCGATCCTGGTGCAGTCGACGCTGATGCTGCCGACCTTCGTGACCGCCGAGGCCGGGCTCTCCTTCCTGGGAGTCGGGCTCGTCGAGCCGACCCCCGACTGGGGCCGGATGTTCGCCACCGGCGCCAGGCACTACCAGAACGACATCACGTACATGTTCTTCCCGGGCGTGGCCATGGTGATCTTCGTGGTGGCCTTCAACCTGCTCGGGGACTCGGTCCGGGACGCATTCGATCCGAAGACTAAGCGCTAGGCAGGTGCAACGACACATGACCTCATCCACACGGGGCAGAGGGCGGCGCGCGGCCGTCTCTCTGGCGATCGGGGCCCTCGTGCTCTCGGCCTGCAGCAGCGGCGGGGGCAACGAGGAGGATCCCGTCGAGAACAAGCCCGACAAGGCCAGGGCCGAGAACTACTCGCTCGGCACCGCGACCGACTCCACCGGCCCGGCGGCCGACATGCCCGGCGCCAAGAAGGGCGGGACGGTCAACGTCCTGCAGCGTGACGCCTTCACCTATCTCGACCCGGCACAGATCTACTACGGCGACATGCTGACCGTCCAGATGCTCTACAACCGGTCGCTGACCACCTACAAGGTCGACGACAACGGCCGGGTGAAGGTGGTCGGCGACCTCGCCACCGACACCGGCAAGTCCTCGGACGGCGGTAAGACCTGGACGTACACGCTCAAGGACAACCTCAAGTTCGAGGACGGGTCCCCGATCACCTCCGCCGATGTCCGGCAGTCCGTCGAGCGGCTCTACGCCAAGTGGGCCACCGACGGTCCGCTGTACATCCCGCAGTGGCTCTCGGGCGACGGCCAGAGCTTCCGCAAAGCGCTGCCGGACGGCCCGTACAAGGGCAAGCACCTGCCCAAGGACGTGCTCGACACCCCGAACGACAAGACGATCGTCTTCCACTTCAAGGCGCCGCACGCGGACACCCCGTACGCGGTCGCCATGCCGAACGTCGGCGCGGTGCCCTCCGACGGCAAGAAGGACACCGCCGACAAGTACACCAACCACCCGGTCTCCTCCGGCCCGTACAAGATCGAAAAGCTCAACCCGGGCAAGTCGCTGACCCTGGTGCGCAATGAGCAGTGGGATCCGAAGACGGACGCGGTCCGCCACCAGTACCCGGACAAGTTCGACATCCGCTTCGGCATCCAGGAACCCGACTCCGCCCGCCGGCTGCTGGCCGAGCGGGGCAGCGACAAGCAGGCGATGAGCTTCACCAACGCGGTCACGGTTGAGGCCGCCCAGGAGGTCGCCAAGGACGCGGGCGCCAAGTCGCGCACCTTCCTGGAGGTGCAGCCGTACGTCGACTACATGGCCATCAACATGGACCGGATCAAGGACAAGAAGGTCCGGCAGGCCCTCGCCTACGCCATGCCCAACGACCAGATCCTCGGCCAGTTCGGCGGCAAGCGGGCCGGGCAGGTGGCGGGCAACCTGCTGGCTCCCTCGCTCGCCGGGTGGAAGAACTTCGACCCCTTCGGCAAGACGAAGAAGGGGAACGAGGGCGGCGACACCAAGAAGGCCAAGGAACTGCTGAAGGAGGCGGGCAAGGAGGGGCAGGAGATCGTCTACGCCTACCCCAACACCACGGAGTACCAGAACGTCTCCGTGGTCGTCGTCAAGGCTCTGGAGGCGGCCGGGTTCAAGGTGGAGAAGAAGGAGATCGACTCCAACAACTACACCACCGAGATCGCCAAGGTCGACAACGGCTTCGACATCTACCGCGCCTCCTGGGGCGCCGACTGGCCGGTCGGCTCGACCGTGGTCCCGCCGCTGTTCGACAGCAAGAACGTCGCCGACGGCTCGCAGAACTACTGGCACCTCAAGAACAGCACGGTCGACTCCGAGATCGCCCGCATCCTGAAGATCACGGACGTGGAGAAGGCGTCGGGTGAGTGGGTCACGCTGGCCAACAAGATCCTCACCGACGATGTGCCGGCCGTTCCGCTCTTCTACAACCGGCAGTGGAACATCTGGGGTTCGGGCCTCGGCGGCATCAAGTACCACTCGGTGTACGGAACCGCAGACCCGACCGCGGTGTATGTGAAGTAGCAGTCGGTTACCCCATCAGCCCCCAGGGCACGCTGTCCGCCACCCTCCGCGGGTGGCGGACAGCGCCGCCCGTCCGATCCGCCCTGGTCGCCCAAGGCGCCCGTACCGGAAGACCCGCGACGCCATGCTTCGTTTCCTCGTACGCCGCTCTCTCGGCGCGATCGTCATCATCCTCCTGATCAGCGCGATCACGTTCTTCCTCTTCTTCGCGCTGCCCTCCGAGCCGGCGCAGCTGGCCTGCGGCAAGAACTGCGGCCCGGACGCCATCGCCCTCATCAACAAGAACCTGGGCCTCGACGAGCCCGTCCCGCTGCAGTACTGGCACTATCTGGTCGGCATCTTCGCCGGCCGGGACTTCGAGATCGGCCACTGCCCGGCCCCCTGCTTCGGCTACTCCTTCCGCAACTCCCAGCCGGTCTGGGAGACCATCCTGGACCGCTACCCCACGACGCTCTCGCTCGCCGTCGGCGGCGCCGTCGTGTTCCTGATCATCGGGGTGTCCATCGGCATGATCGCGGCGGCCAAGCGCGGCACCTTCACCGACAAGTTCTTCAGCTCCCTGTCGCTGATAGGCAACTCGCTGCAGATCTACTTCGTCGGCGTCATCGCGCTGTGGCTGCTGGTCGACACCTGGGGCCTGATCGACCGGCCCGAGTACACGCCGATCACCGAGAATCCGGCCAAGTGGTTCAGCGGGCTGCTGCTGCCCTGGCTGGTGCTCTCCATCATCTTCATCGCCAACTACAGCCGTATGACGCGCTCCCAGATGGTCGAGCAGCTCAACGAGGAGCATGTGCGCACCGCGCGGGCCAAGGGGATGTCGGGGCGTACGGTCTTCTTCCGCTACGCCTGGCGCGGCGCGATCGCCCCGATCATCACCATCGTCGGCATCGACCTGGGCTCACTGTTCGGCGGCGCGATGATCACGGAGTTCACCTTCACCCTGCACGGCCTGGGCCGGCTCGCCGTGGAGTCGGTGACCGAGAAGGACCTCCCGATGCTGATGGGCGTGATGCTCTTCAGCTGCACGGCGATCGTCATCGCCAACATCATCGTCGACGCGCTGTACGCCGTCATCGACCCGCGCGTGCGCCTCGCCTAGGAGTACGACCGACGTGACCACCCTGACCAAGTCCGAGGCCACCCCGGCCCCCGCCGCGGGCGACGCCTTCCTGTCCGTGCGCGACCTGTATGTGCGCTTCGCCACCGAGGACGGCGTCGTGAAGGCCGTGGACGGCCTCTCCTTCAACCTCGAGCGCGGGCGCACCCTCGGCATCGTCGGCGAGTCCGGCTCCGGCAAGTCCGTCACCAACCTCGCCGTCCTCGGGCTGCACGACCCGCGCAACACGGAGATCCGCGGCGAGATCCTGCTGGACGGCCAGGAGCTGACCGGGGCGCCCGAGCGCACCTTGGAGAAGCTGCGCGGCAACAAGATGGCGATGATCTTCCAGGACTCGCTCACCGCCCTCTCGCCGTACTACACCGTCGGCCGCCAGATCGCCGAGCCCTACCGCAAGCACACCGGGGCCTCCAAGCGCGAGGCGTGGGGGCGCGCCGTCGAAATGCTGGAGAAGGTCGGCATCCCCAACCCCAAGCTGCGGGTGCGCGACTATCCGCACCAGTTCTCCGGCGGTATGCGGCAGCGCGCGATGATCGCCATGGCCCTGGTCTGCGACCCCGATCTGCTCATCGCCGACGAGCCGACCACCGCCCTGGACGTCACCGTCCAGGCCCAGATCCTCGACCTGCTCAAGGACCTCCAGCAGGAGTTCGGCTCCGCGATCATCCTCATCACCCACGACCTGGGGGTGGTCGCCAACACCGCCGACGATCTGCTGGTCATGTACGCCGGCCGGGCCGTGGAGCGCGGCACGGTCCGCGAAGTGCTCCGGGCCCCCCAGCATCCGTACACCTGGGGGCTGCTGGGCTCCATGCCGCGGCTGAACTCCGCCGTCGACGAGCCGCTGAGCCCCATCCCCGGCGCCCCGCCCAGCCTGCTGTCCCCACCGCCCGGCTGCCCCTTCCACCCGCGCTGCGCCCACACCCAGGAGGTCGACGGCGACCGGTGCGCCACCGAGCGCCCCTCGCTGCCCGACGGGCGGGGCGCGGCCTGCCATCTGGCCGCCGACCGCAAGCGGACCATCTTCATCGAGCAGATCAAGCCCCGGCTGGCCTAGGAGACACGGACCATGAGCAGCAACGCGTCGGCCGCGTCCGGGGAACCCCTCCTGGTCGCGGAGAAGCTGACCAAGCACTTCCCGATCATGGGCGGCTTCCCCTTCAGACGGAAGGTCGGGGCCGTCCAGGCGGTGGACGGCATCGATCTGACCGTGCGGTCGGGCGAGAGCTTCGGCCTGGTCGGCGAGTCCGGCTGCGGCAAGTCCACCACCGGCCGCCTGCTGACCCGGCTGCTGGAGCCCACCGCGGGGACCATCAGCTACCAGGGCCAGGACATCACCCACGCGGACCGCAAACAGCTGGCGCCGATCCGCTCCGAGATCCAGATGATCTTCCAGGACCCGTACTCCTCGCTGAACCCCCGGCAGACGGTGGGCGCGATCATCTCCGGGCCGATGGAGATCAACGGCATCGAGCCGCCGGGCGGCCGTGAGGCCCGGGTGCGCGAGCTGCTGGAGACCGTGGGCCTGAACCCCGAGCACTACAACCGGTTCCCCCATGAGTTCTCCGGCGGCCAGCGCCAGCGCATCGGGGTCGCCCGCGCGCTCGCCCTCGAACCCAAGCTCATCATCGCCGATGAACCGGTCTCCGCGCTCGACGTCTCCATCCAGGCCCAGGTCGTCAACCTCCTCCAGGAGCTCCGCCGCGAGCTGGGCATCGCCTTCCTCTTCATCGCCCATGACCTCGCCGTCGTGCGCCACTTCTCGCAGCGCGTCGCGGTCATGTACCTCGGCAAGATCGTCGAGGTCGGCGACCGCGACTCCATCTACCTCCGCCCCCGCCACCCCTACACCCACGCCCTGCTCTCCGCGGTCCCCGAGGCCGCCCTGCTGGCCGAGGAGCCCGACGACGGCGAGGCCGCGGCCTCCGAGGCGAGCGGCACCGCGCGCCGCGAGCGCATCCGCCTCGCAGGCGACGTCCCCTCCCCCATCGACCCGCCCTCCGGCTGCCGCTTCCGCACCCGCTGCTGGAAGGCCCAGGACAAGTGCGCACGGGAGGAGCCCCCGCTGATCCGCCTCGAAGGCAACCACGAGGGCCATCTGTCCGCCTGCCACTTCCCCGAGGCCCCCAGCATCGCGGCCCGCGAGCAGGATGTGATCCTCGACCCGGCGCTGATCGCGGCGGAGGAGATCCACCAGGAGGTCCACAAGGACTGAACCCTGCTAGCGTCCACATGCGTGAACGACAGCGTGTACGTGGGCAACGCAGGCAAGGACGCCGCACTGGACCGGGGGTGGATCCTCGGGCACTTCAAGGACGCCGACGATCCCCGCCACAGCGATGCCGTGGAGATCAAATGGGGCGTGCACCCTCCGGGTGACGAGCGAGCTGAGTGGGTGCGCGGCGAGGAGCGGACCGCGCTCCTGGTCCTCATCAGCGGCCGCTTCCGCGTCGAGCTGCCCGGCCGCAGCGTTCTCCTGGAACAGCAGGGCGATTACGTCGTCTGGGGGCGCGGAGTCGACCACTCCTGGATCGCGGAGGAGGAGTCGGTGGTGCTGACGGTCCGCTGGCCCTCCGTGCCCGGCTATGCGGTGTAGCGAGTGAAGGTGTGCACGCGCCCCACCACCGTGAAACCCCGGCGAGCGTACCAACGGCGGGGCCAGTCGTCGCCGTCCGCGACCAGGAAGCGGAGGGTGCAGCCCGCGGCGGCGGAGCGGCGGAGGGCGTCGGCCAGGAGCGTGTCCGCATGGCCCTGGCGGGTATGGAGGTCGGCGGTGACCAGGTCCTCGACCTGGGCGATGCCGTCCCCGGGAGCCAGATAGAGGTCGGCCCAGGAGGCCAGGTCGCCGCCCGCGGCGTACACGCCGAGGAACTGCACCCGCTCGGCCCCGCGCAGCCGGGCGGTGCGCCGCTCCACGAGCTGGCGGATCGTCTCGTCGTCGGCGTGCGGCATCCAGCGGCGCTGTTGCCGGGCGAGCGCGGGGGCGAGTGCCGGCAGGTCCAGGGGCTCGGCGCGGGCCGGGGCGGCGGGTGGGGTAGGGCCCGTGTGGGTCATGACGAGCTCGATGCCGTGGCCATAGCCGACCCGGGTGAGGTGAGGCGCGCAGGCGGCGCCCAGAGCGTCGTCGTGGATGGTGAGGTGGCGGTGGGGCAGGGTGGCCATGGCCGCCTCGGCGAGGGCGGGGACCTCTGCGGGGGACACCGGCCCGTCGAGGTGGAGTTGGTTGTGTTCGTGGGAGCGGTCGTAGTCGTCGTCCAGCGCCAGGAAGCCGCCGGGCACCTCCCTCACCTCGGCGGCCTGGCGGCGCGCGAAGGAGAGCCGGAACGCCGTGGCGCGGTGGAGATCGTTCGATGGCATGGAGGGATCGTAGGTGCCCGGCGCGGGGTCAGGAGGATGGGTCGTCAGCCGCTGGGCGCGGGCAGCCGTTCCGCGGCGAAGTGGCAGGCCGAGGGGTGCGCGGCCGGGCCGCCCGGGACCTGGAACTCCGGGGGCACCACCAGCCGGGGCACTTCCACCGCGCAGCGGTCCTCGGCCCTCCAGCAGCGGGTGCGGAAGCGGCACCCGGAGGGCGGGTTGGCCGGGGAGGGGACATCGCCGGCCAGGAGGATGCGCTCACGGCCCTCGCGGGGCTCCGGATCGGGCACCGGGACCGCGGACAGCAGGGCCTGGGTGTACGGATGGGTCGGGTGGTCGTAGATCTCGGTGTCGGTGCCGAGCTCGGCGAAGCGGCCCAGATACATCACCGCCACCCGGTCGGAGATATGGCGGACGACGGACAGATCGTGGGCGATGAAGAGGTAGGAGAGGGCGAACTCCTCCTGGAGCCGCGCCAGCAGATTGACCACCTGGGCCTGCACCGACACATCCAGCGCGGAGACCGGCTCGTCGCAGATGATGATCTCCGGGTTGAGGGCAAGACCGCGCGCGATGCCGATGCGCTGGCGCTGACCGCCGGAGAACTGATGCGGATAGCGGTTGATGTACTCGGGGTTGAGCCCGACCACATCCAGCAGCTCCTGCACCTTGCGGCGGCGGTCCCCCTTCGGAGCCACCTCCGGATGGATCTCGAAGGGCTCACCGATGATGTCGCCCACCGTCATCCGCGGATTCAGCGAGGTGTACGGGTCCTGGAACACCATCTGGATATTGCGCCGCACGGCCTTCAGCGCCCTCCCCGACAGCTTGGCGATGTCCTCACCCCGGTAGCGGATCTCCCCCGCGGTCGGCCGCTCCAGGTTGACCAGCAGCCGGGCGAGGGTGGACTTGCCGCAGCCGGACTCGCCTACGACACCCAGGGTTTCGCCGCGCCGCAGCTCGAAGGAGACGCCGTCGACGGCCTTGACCGCGCCGACCTGGCGCTTGAAGACGACGCCCTGGGTGAGCGGATAGAGCTTGGCCAGGTCGCGCACCTCCAGGACGGGTTCGCCCGGTTCGCGGGCGGGCTCAGGGGGCTGCGATGGCGTCGCGGGCATCGAGCTCGTCCTTCCAGAAGTGGCAGGCGCTGGCCCGGCCCACGGGCCCGTCCCCGTACGTCACCTCGTACAGCGGCGGCCGTTCGGTGCGGCAGATGTCCTGGGCGCGGGGGCAACGCGGGGTGAAGGGGCAGCCGGGCGGGAGGTCCGCAGGACCGGGCGGCAGGCCCTTGATCGCGTACAGCTCCCGGCCCTCGGAACGGGCATCCAGGCGCGGCACCGAGTCCAGCAGCCCGCGGGTGTACGGGTGGGCCGGGCGGCGGTAGAGGTCGCGTACGGGCGCGGTCTCGACGATCCGGCCCGCGTACATCACCACGATGGTGTCGGCGACATCGGCGACCACACCCAGGTCATGGGTGATCAGGATCAGACCCATGTCGTACTCGCGCCGCAACTCCGCGAGCAGGTCCATCACCTGGGCCTGGACGGTGACATCCAGCGCGGTCGTCGGCTCGTCCGCGATGATCAGGTCCGGCTCCAGCGCCAGCGCCATGGCGATCATGATCCGCTGGCGCATACCGCCGGAGAACTGGTGCGGATAGTCGCCCACCCGCTCCTTCGCCGCCGGAATGCGCACCCGGTCCATCAGCTCGACGGCCCTGGCACGCGCGGCACGGCGCGACAGCCCCTGGTGCACCTCGTACATCTCGGCGAGCTGGGCGCCCACCGACACCACGGGGTTCAGCGCGGAGAGCGCGTCCTGGAAGATCATCGCCATGCGGGCGCCGCGCACCCGGCGGCGCTCCTCCTCGCCCAGCTCCAGCAGGTCCCGCCCCTGGAAGAGGATCCGCCCGCCGGTCACAAAGGCGGGCGGCGAGTCCAGGATGCCCATGATCGCCTGGGCGGTCACCGACTTGCCCGAGCCCGACTCGCCCAGCACCGCGAGCGTCCGGCCCGCGTCCACCCCGTAGCCGACCCCGCTCACGGCCTCGGTGACGCCGTCCCTGGTGCGGAACTCGACCCGCAGATCCCGTACGTCCAGCAGCCGCGGTACGGCGGGCTGCTCATCAGCGCGGCTCATTCCCCGCTCCTCAGCGCAGCTTCGGATCGAGCGCGTCGCGTACCGCGTCGCCGAGCATGATGAACGCCAGCACGGTGACGCTCAGCGCCCCGGCCGGCCACAGCAGCATGTGCGGGGCGTTGCGGATCTGGACGGAGGCGGACGAGATGTCGATCCCCCAGGAGACGGTCGGCGGTTTGAGCCCCACGCCGAGGAAGGACAGCGTGGCCTCCAGCGAGATGTACGTACCCAGCGCGATGGTGGCGACGACGATCACGGGGGCCACGGCGTTGGGTGCGATATGCCGCAGCAGCGTCCGGGTGTCGCTCGCGCCGAGCGCCCGCGCCGCCTGGACGTAGTCGTGCCGTTTGGCGGTCAGCACGGCCCCGCGCGCGATACGGGAGATCTGTGGCCAGCCCAGCAGCACGATGAAGCCGACCACCGGCCACACCGAACCGCTGGTGACCACGGACAGGAAGACCAGCCCGCCCAGCAGGATCGGGATGCCGAAGAAGACATCGGCGATCCGCGACAGCAGGGTGTCCCACCACCCGCCGTAGTACCCGGCCAGCCCGCCCAGCACGCTGCCGAGCAGGGCCGCGCCCGTGGTGGCGCAGATACCGACGGCGATGGAGGCGCGGGCCCCGTAGACGGTGCGGGTGTAGACGTCGCGGCCCTGGAGGTCGTAGCCGAAGGGGTGGCCGGGCGCCGGGCCGTCCTGCGCCTTGGACAGATCGCCGCGGTACGGATTGCCGTCCGTGATCAGCTGCGGCCAGATCGCGATCAGTACGAGGAAGACGATGACCAGGGCGGAGGCCAGGAAGACCGGATTGCGGCGCAGGTCCCGCCAGGCGTCGGACCACAGCCCGCGCGGCGCCGCGGCCCGCCCGGCGGGGCGGCCCGGACCGCGGCGCCCCGCGGGCACCACGGGCGTGGGCGCGGGGGCGCCCCGCAGCGCCTGGGTGTCGGTCGCGGCCAGGGCCTGTGCGCCGCCGCCGGCCGGGGCGATGGCTTGGGGGGTGTCAAACGGCTCAGGCATACCGGATCCTCGGGTCGAGCACGGCGTAGAGGAGGTCGACAAGCAGGTTCGCCAGCAGGAAGACGATCACGAGGATGGTCACGAAGCCGACGACCGTCGGGGAGTTCTGGCGCAGGATGCCCTGGTAGAGCTGGTATCCCACGCCGTGGATGTTGAAGATCCGCTCGGTGACGATGGCGCCGCCCATCAGCGCGCCGATATCGGTGCCGAGGAAGGTCACCACGGGGATCAGGGAGTTGCGCAGCAGATGGCGGACGATCACCCGGCGGCGCGGCAGCCCCTTGGCGACGGCGGTGCGCACATAGTCGGCGTGGGCGTTCTCGACGATGGAGGTGCGGGTGAGCCGGGTGGTGTACGCGAGGGAGACCAGGCCCAGCACGACGCCCGGCAGCACCAGCTGGCCCAGCGGCGCGTCCGGCGCGACCGAGGGCGTGGTCCAGCCCCACTTCACCCCGATCACGTACTGCAGCACCGAGCCGCTGACGAAGGTCGGGACGGAGACCACGACCAGGGTCAGCAGCAGCACCGAGGTGTCCAGGCCGCGCCCCCGCCGCAGCCCGGTCGCGACGCCGAGGGTGAGCCCGAGGGCCATCTCGAAGACCACCGCGACGAGGGTGAGCCGGAGGGTGACGGGGAAGGCGTCGGCCATCAGGTCGGTGACGGGCCGGCCGTCGAAGGCGGTGCCGAAGTGGCCGCTGAAGACCTGCCCCATGTAGTGCGCGTACTGCTGCCACAGCGGCTCGTCGAGGTAGAGGTCCTTGCGGATGCGCGCGGCGGTGGCCGGATCGGGGGCCCGGTCGCCGAAGAGGGCTGCGACGGGGTCGCCCAGCGCGTACACCATGAAGAAGATCAGGAAGGTGGTGCCCAGGAACACGGGGATCATCTGAAGCAGCCGCCGGAGCGCATGACGGCCCATGGCTCAGCCGACCTTGATCCGGTCGTAGACCGGAACGCTGAACTGGTTGAGGGCCACACCGGCGAGCCGCGACGAGTAGCCCGCGCTGCCGTTCTGGTACCACAGCGGGATGGCGGGCATCTGCGTGGCGAGGATCTTCTCGGCGTCCTGGAAGGCCGCGATGGCCGCTCCGTCTCCCGACTCGCCGTTGGCCCGGTCGACGAGCCGGTCGAAGGCGGTGTCGCTCCAGTGGCCGTCGTTGGAGGAGGCGTCGGTGTAGTACAGCGGCTGCAGGAAGTTCTGGATCAGCGGGTAGTCCATCTGCCAGCCGGCCCGGAACGGCCCGGTCATCCGCTTGTTGGCCATCTTGTTGCGGTAGTCGGCGAAGGTGCCCACCGGTCTGCCGACGCAGGCCCGGTCGCTGCGCAGCACGTTGTTGACGCTGTTGCAGACCGCGTCGACCCAGTCCTTGTGGGAACCGGTGTCGGCGTTGTACGTGATGGTCATCCGGCCGCCGGGCAGCCCGCCGCCCGCCTTGATCAGCGCCCTGGCCCGTACCGGGTCGAAGGAGCAGGCGTCGCCGCACAGGCCCGGCCGGTAGCCGCCCTGGTGGCGCAGCACGGGGGAGGTCCAGTCGGTGGCCGGGGTCCGGGTGCCGTGGAAGATCCGGTCGGTGATCTGCGGGCGGTTGATCGCCATGGAGATACCGCGCCGCAGCTTCGCCGAGCCCGGCCCCCGCCAGCGGCGGTCGTACATCGGGAAGGTGAGGGTCTGGATGATGCCCGCGGGCTGGTTGATGTACCGGCTCCCGAGGTCGGAGCGGACGAACTTCAGCTGGGCGGCGGGCACATCGTCCACCAGGTCGAGATTGCCCGCCTGCAGATCGGTGTAGGCGGTGTTGCTGTCGGTGTAGACGCGCAGCTCGACGCCCTTGTTACGGGGCTTGTCGGGGCCCGGGTAGCCATCGCGGGCGCGCAGCTTCATCACCGAGCCCTTGGCGTACGAGACCACCTCGTACGGGCCGTTGCCGACGGGTTTGCGCAGCCAGGCGGCGTGGTCGTCGAAGAAGGCGCGGGGCAGCGGCGCGTAGGCGTTGTAGCCGAGCGTCTTGGGCCAGCTGGAGAACTTCTGCGTGAGCTTCACCGTGAAGGTCCGCTCGCCCTTGACCCGCAGTCCGGACAGCGTCTTCGCGGTGGGGCGGCCGGTGGCCGGGTGGACCTTGTCGTAGCCCTGGATGTACTCGAAGAAGTACGCGTTGCGCTGCTTGTTGTCGAGCAGCGCGCCGTAGTTCCAGGCGTCCACGAAGGACTTGGCGGTGACCTTTTCGCCGTTGCCGAACCGCCAGCCGTCCTTGATGGTGACAGTGAAGGTCCGCTGGTCGGCCGACTGGATCCGGTCGGCGACGGCGTTCCTGGCCTCGCCGGTCGCGGGGTCGTACCGCTTGAGCCCCCGGAAGATCATGTCCAGGACCTTGCCGCCCTGGACGTCATTGATATTGGCCGGCTCCAACGGGTTCGGCGGGTCACCCCAGGAGGACCGTACGACGCCCTTGGGCGCGTCGCCGCCGCCGCAGCCGGTCGCGGCCAGAGCGAGGACCAGCAGGCCGAAAACCGGCAGGGCGGGGCCCACCGGCACACAGACGGCCCGCGATCCACGCCGAAGACACCGAGCGCGCGCGGCGATGCGCATGGGTGCCTCCCGAGGGCCAGCGGGTCCGAGTTCCGGCTTAGGCCCATATGACATCCCATGACATGACACACCGCATCCGCACGACAGCCATCCGTGTGCGAGCGGCGTCGAGGGGGCTGTCGGCGCTCCACGTCGACACCGTGGATCCGGCCCGAAGCCCGTCGTGCTGCCGCCGTCAGGGTCCGTCAGCGCTGCCACGGGACCGATGGGGACACTGACTGACCGCAACCAGCTCTACGGTGCGCCCCATGAACGACACCGCACGCGGCGCCCGCCCCGCCATCCACCCCTACCGCATCGCCATCCCCCAGCCCGACCTCGACGACCTGCGTGAGCGCCTGACTCGCACCCGCTGGCCCGATGAGCTGCCCGGCGTCGGCTGGTCCTACGGCGTTTCGCTCGACTACGTACGCGAGGTGGCCGAATACTGGGCCGGGGCATTCGACTGGCGGGCGCAGGAGGCTCGGCTCAACGCGTTTCCGCAGTTCACCACGGACATCGACGGGCAGCGGGTGCACTTCCTGCACATCCGCTCCCCCGAGCCGGCCGCCCTGCCGCTGCTGATCACCCACGGCTGGCCCGGCTCGGTCGCCGAGTTCACGGAGATCATCGGCCCGCTGACCGACCCCCGCGCCCACGGCGGCGACCCAGCCGACGCCTTCCACCTCGTCATCCCCTCCCTCCCCGGCTTCGCTTTCTCCGGCCCGACCCGCGAGCCCGGCTGGGGCATCCGCCGCATCGCCACCGCCTGGCACGAGCTGATGCGGCGCCTGGGCTATGAGCGCTACGGGACGCAGGGCGGCGACTTCGGCTCGCTCATCTCCCCCGAGGTGGCGCGGGTGGCCCCGTCCGAGGTCATCGGCGTGCACGTCAACGCGCTGGTGACGATCCCCTCCGGCGACCCCGCCCAACTGGAGGGGCTCACCCCCGCGGAGCAGACCCGCCTTGCCGGGACCCAGCGCTGGCACCGCGACCTGTCCGGCTACGCCGCCATCCAGGGCACCCGCCCCCAGACCCTGGCCTACGGCCTCGCCGACTCCCCCGCCGGTCAACTCGCCTGGAACCTCGACTGGTTCGCCACCCACGGCGACAAGCCGCACGCGCTCGACCGCGATGCCGTGCTGACCAACGTCTCGATCTATTGGTTCACGAATACGGCCGGATCGGCCGCCCGGCTCTACAAGGAGGCGGCGTCGGTGTGGGGCACACCCCCGGAGCGCTCCAAGATCCCCACCGGTGTGGCGGTATTCCGCGGAGACGGAGCCATCCGCCGCCTCGCGGAGCCACAGCACACGATCACGCACTGGTCGGAGTTCGAGGCGGGCGGGCACTTCGCGGCGATGGAGGTGCCGGAGCTGCTGATCGGCGACGTACGGGCGTTCTTCCGCCCGCTGCGCTGACCGCACGCCGCACGCCGCACGCCGCACGCCGCACGCCGCAGTACGGTCATCGGTCACTTCCCCCCGCGCCAGCGTCGGCGTCATCGTTCGCGACCGGCCGCGTGACCGTGTCCATGAACGCGTCCACCCACGCCAGTTCATCCAAGGTGCATGGACCGATCTCCGCCAGCACCTCTTCCGCCGCGATCAGCCCCGCCTCGATCTTGGCCGCACGCTCGGCCGCAGGCGAGAGCGAGGCCGAGACGCTCAGGACCTCGCTCATTCCGGGCAGTCTCCCCGGTGCACGATCCACGTGGAGTGGTCGCACGGGTCGATCCCAGCCCACCGCAAAGCAGCAATGTCCAGGTCAGAGAGGAGTTCGGGGTTGAGCTCTCCGCATACGTCGGTGTGTGCGCGGCACAGTTCCTTACTGGCGCGGAACGCCATGTCCTGCGCGATCAGCTCGGCGTCCGGGCTACGGAAGTGCTTCGCCCCGGCGAGTAGACGCCGGCTGACCTTCTCGGTGAGGTTGAGTATGCGGTGCTCGTACTCGATGTCCGCCTGGCGCTCCTTGTGCTCCCGCTCCGCCTTGGCGGCAGCGACGGCGGCCAGTACGGCTATGCCTGCCTCCGGGGCCTTTTCCGGATGGTTGCGCCATGACTTGGCTTCGGCGACGGTGAGCGGGTGCTGTCGTCCGGTCTGGCGCATCGCCTCGGCAATGACATGCCTTTTGACTCCGAGGACTCCGGACACGGGGCCGGGGCACAGGTACCTGTCGGTCCCCGGCTGCGGCGGCTGGCGCTTCTTCTGCGGCACTACTGATCCTTCGCGGTGGCTGCGGCGACAGCGCGGGCGGCTCGGTTTCTTCGCGGCCCGTTGCAGGTGCGGGCGGGCGTCGCACATGAAAGTGAGCACATCGCTCGTGTGGCGCTCAGAGTCTCGCCCTGGATCGTGATCGTGTTCGAGACTCATATCGGCGACCGTACGGGCGCGCCGCCGGGCCCGGGCGCCCATGGACGACGGTTCACTCGAATGGGTCCGCCGACCGATCTCAGCCGTGGCTGATGACGACCTTCCCGAAGCCGCCGCCCGACTGGACGTACCGGAAGGCATCCGGCACCTCGTCGAACGGGAACACCCGGTCGATCACCGGACGCACCCGATGCGCCGCGACCGCCCGGTTCAGCTCGGTGAAATGGGCCCGGCTCCCCGTGGCGACCCGCCGCAGCACCGCGCCCGCGCCGAACAGGACCGCGGGGTCGAGGGGCCTGGCCCCCTCGGCCCCGGACAGCCAGCGGCCGACGAGCGCCACCTCGCCGCTGACCGCGACGGACTTCAGCGACTGCTCCAGCGGGCCCGACGGATCGACGACCCGATCGGCGCCGTGGTCATCGGTCAGAGCGCGTACGTCCTGCCACCACTGCGGGCGCTCCCGGTAGTTGATCACCTCATCGGTCCCGAGCGCCCTCAGCCGCTCGGCCTTGGCCGCGCTGGACGTGGTCACGATCACCCGGGCGCCGGCCAGCTTCGCGAACCGCAGAGTGAACAGCGAGACGGCTCCCGAGCCGAGGGTCAACACGGTCGAGCCGGGGCGCGGCGCGCCGCCCGTGGTCAGGGCGTTCCAGGCGGTCACCGCCGCCAGCGGCAGCGTCGCGGCCTCCTCGTACGACAGATGCTCCGGGATGGGCACGACGCCGTCCTCACTCAGCACCGCGTACTCGGTCAGCATGCCGTCGATCATGGTGCCGAGCTGTGCGGCGTTCTCGCGCCGGAACGGGCCGTCGTGCCAGCGCGGAAAGACGGCGGCGGCCACCCGGTCGCCCGCCTTCACCCGCCCCACGTCCTCGCCGACGGCCACGACCTCCCCGGCTCCCTCACAGCCGGGCACCACGCCGGGCGTGATCGGCAGCGGATAGTTGTCGGCCAGCACCATCAGATCGCGGAAACCGATCGAGTTCGCGCGCATCCTGACCACGACCTGTCCACGTCCCGGCTCGGGCTCGTCCCGGTCCTGGACGGTCAGCCCGGCGAGGCCATGGCCCGGAACAAGGTGGTAGCTCTTCATCAAACGGCCCTTCACAGTCGCTCAGTGGTTGTGCCGAGCGATCCTGCGAGGCGGCCCGCCGCGCGGCAATTCCCTGGAGGGAATCGCCGCCTGCCAGGACCTCCGGATACAACTACGAGGGTGAGCAGCAGAATCGAGCAAACGGGTGTCGGCGCCGAGCTGAGACGCTGGCGCCGGACGCGCCGGCTCAGCCAACTCGAACTGGCCGCGCTGGCCGACACCACCCAACGCCACCTGAGCTTCATCGAAAGCGGCCGCTCCCAGCCGGGCCGCGCGATCCTCATCCGGCTGGCCGAGTCGCTCAGGCTCTCCCTCCGCGAACGCAACGACCTGCTCGCCAAGGCGGGTTACGCCCCCGTGTTCGCCGAATCGGGCCTGGACGAGTCGGCGCTACGGCCTGTCCGTACGGCCCTTGAGCAGATCCTGCACGGCCACCTGCCCTACCCGGCGCTCGTCATCGCGCCGTACGGACGCGTGGTGGCGGCCAATGACGCCGTCGAGGTCTTCACCGAGGGCGCGGCCCCCGAACTGCTCGTTCCCCCGGTCAATATGCTCCGCCTCATGCTCCATCCGGACGGGATGGCCCACCGCGTCCGCAACTTCCCCGAGTGGGGCCGCCACGTCATCGAAAACCTCCGCGCCCGCGCCCGCCGCAGCCCGGACCCCCGCCTCGACGCGTTCACCGACGAACTGGCCGCCTACGTCCCCCAGACCCCCATCAGCCCCGACCACCTCGGCTTCTCCGTCCCCATGCGGCTGGCATCGGCAGACGGCGAACTACGCCTCATCACCACACTGACCTCCTTCGCCACCGCGACGGACATCACCCTCGCCGAACTCCACCTGGAGGCGTTTCTCCCCGCGGATGAGGCCACGGCGGAGCGGCTGCGGATGCGGGCAGAGCGGCGCCGAGATCTGCGGTGAGTATGGGACAGCGACACGCCGTCGCGTCGGCGTGTCGCTGTCTCATACTCACCGCAAAAAGAT
>NZ_JBSFMM010000041.1:0-60162 GCF_053599555.1 Streptomyces sp. NPDC000941 | reverse complement strand
TTCTTTCCGCGGGCCTTATCGTCGACCCCGCCCCCGTCCTTTTGCTATCCGGCGGGGGGGCGGGCGCGATGCCCGCCACCCCCGTACCACCGATCCATCCGTCTTCTTCGGAGAACCACTCCATGCGCACCAAATCCCTGGGCGCGGCCCTCGTCACCGCCGCCGCGCTCACCCTCACCGCCTGCGGCAGTTCCGACGGCGACAGCGACAAGACAGAAAAAGCCGCCGAGGTCTCCGGCGGCAGCAAGCCCGGTCAGGCGATCGTCCTCGACCAGCCCAAGGCCAAGCCCGATCTGGTCCTGACCGACACCGACGGCAAGAAGTACGACCTGCTGAAGGAGACCAAGGGCAGGCCCACCCTGATCTACTTCGGCTACACGTACTGCCCTGACGTCTGCTCCCTGGTCATGAGCAACATCGGCATCGCGGAGAAGAAGCTCTCCAAGGCCGAGCGCGACAAGCTCCAGGTCGTCTTCGTCACCACCGACCCCGAGCGGGACACCCCCAAGAGGATGCGCTCCTGGCTGAACGGCCAGGGCGGGCAGGACTTCGTCGCCCTGACCGGCGATATCGAGACCATCCAGGCCGCGGCCCGGCCGCTGGGCATCCTCGTCGAGAAGCCGGAGAAGGAGAAGGACGGCAGCATCACCGTCAACCACGGCGCCGAGGTGCTGGCCTTCTCCCCCAAGGACGACAAGAACCACTGGCTGTACACCACGGAGACCACGGCCGACCAGTACGTGAAGGACCTGCCCAAGATCATCGAGGGGCAGAACCCGTGACGCGGACCGGGGCGGGGCCGGCGACCGGCGTGCGGCGGCGGACGGCCGCCGCCGCGTCGTTGGCCCTCGGCCTGTCCGTCGTCCTCGCCGCCTGTGGCAGCGAGGACGACGGCGGCGACAGCCCGAAGCTGTCCGTCAGCGGCGCGTACGTACCCCAGCCCCCGACACCGGACATGGCCGCGGGCTATGTGACGGTGACCAACAAGGGCGGCGCCGACGACGAGTTGACCTCCGTCACCACTCCGCTGGCCGCCGAGGTCACCATGCACACCACCACCGGCACCCGGATGAAGCAGGTGCGATCGCTGAAGGTCCCGGCGGACGGCGAGCTCAGGCTGGCCACCGGCGGAGATCATCTGATGCTGACAAATCTGACCCATAAGCCAAAGGTCGGTGACAAGGTCAGTTTCACCCTGCACTTCGCCTCCTCCGACCCCGTCGAGATCAAGGTCCCGGTCGAGCCGACGACGTACCGCCCCAAGGACTGACGCCCGATGACCTCGCGCACCCCCTCCCTGGCCAGGCCGGCCACCAGGCGACTGCTGTCGGTCTGCGGTGCCCTGCTCGCCGCGCTGCTGTGCGCGCTGAGCTTCGGCGCGTCCCCCGCGGCCGCGCACGCCGCGCTCACGGCGACCGACCCCGGCGACGGCGCGGTGGTCAAGACCGCGCCCGAGCAGGTGCGGCTCACCTTCTCGGAGGGGGTGCTGCTGTCCCGCGACTCGGTGCGCATCCTCGATCCGAAGAGCAACCGGGTGGACACCGGCAACCCCGCCCATGTGGGCGGCAAGTCGTCGACGGCCGCCGTCGCGCTGCGCCCCGGGCTGCCCAACGGCACGTACACGGTGGCCTGGAAGGTGGTCTCGGAGGACAGCCACCCGGTCGCCGGGGCGTTCACCTTCTCCATCGGGGCGCCGTCCAAGACGAAGGCGAAGCTCCCCTCGGACGCGGGCGCCGACGGCACGGTCGAGACGCTGTACGACATCGGGCGGTACGTCGCCTACGGCGGCTTCGCCGCGCTCGTCGGCGGCTGTGTCTTCGCCGGGCTGTGCCGCTCCTCGCGCGCGGTCCAGAAGCTCGCCGTCGGCGGCTGGGTGGCGCTCTTCTCCGCGACCCTGCTGCTCATGCTGTTGCGCGCCCCGTACACCAACGGCGAGGGCATCGGCGGGGTCTTCGACCTCGGCGGCCTGGGCGATGTGCTGTCCACCAAGCCGGGCGCGGCGCTGCTGTCGCGGCTGCTGCTGCTCGGCGCGGCGGCGCTCTTCCTGGCCGTTCTCTTCGGCTCGTACGCGCGCCGCGCCGCGGACGAGGACCCGGGGCGGCGCCAGGACCTGGCCTTCGGGCTCGCCTTCGGCGGCACCGTCCTCTCGGTGGGCATCGCCGCGACCTGGGCGATGGCCGAGCACGCCTCGGTCGGCATCCAGTCCAAGGTCGCGATGCCGGTCGACGTGGTCCACCTGCTCGCCGTGGGGGTGTGGCTGGGCGGCCTCGCGGCGCTCGTGGTCACGCTGCGCACGGGGGAGCCGATCGGGCGGTCGGCCGTACGCCGCTTCTCGCGGCTGGCCTTCGGCTCGGTCGTCGTCCTCGTCCTCACCGGCGTCTACCAGTCGTGGCGGCAGGTCGGCTCCTGGGACGCGCTGACCGACACCGAATACGGGCGCTGGCTGCTGGTCAAGGTCGGCCTCGTGGCGGTGCTCCTCGCCATCGCCTCCGTCTCGCGCCGCTGGACGGGCCGCCTCGTGGACGCGCCTGCGGCCGGAGCCGATGACAAGGCCGACGACAAGGCTGACGACAAGGCCGAGAAGAAGGCCGACGAGAAGGCCACCGAGGAAGAGGAAGACGCGGACGAGACGGCGGAAGGGACGGCCGCCGACCCCGTGCGCACGGCCCAGCTCGCCCGCCAGAAGGCCGCGGTCGCCAAGGCCACCACCCTCCGCGCGCGCTACGGCGACCTCGCGCGCGGCTCGCTCTACCGCTCCGTACTGGCCGAGACGGTCGTGGCCGTCGTGCTGCTCGCCGTCGCCACCCAGCTGAGCACGACCCAGCCCGGCCGGGCCGCGAGCGCCGTGGCGAGCGCGAAGGGCGGCGGCACGGCCGCGGACACCAGCCCCGCCGTCGACCCGATCAGCGTCGAGATCCCGTACAACACGGGGCCCAAGAGCGGCCGCGGCAAGGCGATCTTCATGCTGGACCCGGCCCTCCCCGGCGACAACCTGATCCATGTCTTCACCTTCGACCTGGCCGACCGCCCCGTGGACGCGGCCGAGGCGAAGGTGACCCTGACGCTCCCGAAGAAGAACATCGGCCCGCTGTCCGTGCCACTGGAGCACGTCGCCACCGGCCACTGGAGCGCGAAGAGCTTCCAGCTGCCCATGGGCGGCACCTGGCGGCTCGCCCTGACCGTACGGACCTCCGACATCGACCAGGTGACGGAGACCAGGACCCTGAAGATCGGCCGATGAGCAAGACCCCGAACACCCAAGGCACCCCGAACACCCAAAGCTCCCCGGGCACCCAAAGCTCCCGGAGCACCCAGCGCACCCCGGACAGCACCCGGCGCACCGCCCACACCCAGCCGGAACCCCCTTCCCCGATCTCCCGGCGCCGCCTGCTGGGCACGGCCGGCGCCGTCGGCGCGGCCGGGCTCGTCGCGGGCGGCGCGGCCGGGGCGTACGCCGCCGAGTCGGTACGCAGCGACCCCGACCCGCTCAGCTCCGTCGGCTCGACCACGGTGCCCTTCCACGGTGAGCGCCAGGCGGGCATCACCACCCCCCTCCAGGCGCACGGCCACCTCGTCGCCCTCGACCTGGCGCCCGGCGCGGACCGCAAGGCGGTCGCCGCGCTGCTGCGCCGCTGGTCGAAGTCGGCCGAGGAGCTGACCGCGGGCAAGGCCCCGGCCGACGACACCGGTATCGCGCTGGACGCGGGCCCGGCGTCGCTGACCGTCACCTTCGGCTTCGGCCGCGCCTTCTTCGGCAAGGTGGGGCTGAAGGACCGGCTGCCCGAGGCGCTGGCCCCGCTGCCCGACTTCTCGGCGGACGTACTCGACCCGAAGCGCAGCAACGGTGACCTGTGGCTGCAGATCGGCGCCGACGACGGCCTGGTCGCCTTCCACGCGCTGCGCGCGCTGCAGCGCGAGGCCCGGGGGGTGGCCCGGGTGCGCTGGCAGATGAACGGCTTCAACCGGACGCCCGGCGCGACCTCCCGCCCCATGACGGCGCGCAACCTGATGGGGCAGGTCGACGGCACGAACAATCCCAAGCCCACGGACGACGACTTCGACCAGCGGATCTTCGTCCCGGCGAAGGGGAAGCCGGACTGGATGGCGGGCGGCTCGTACGCGGTGGTGCGGCGGATCCGGATGCTCCTGGACTCCTGGGACCATCTCTCCCTGGAGCGGCAGGAGCGGGTGATAGGCCGCCGCAAGTCGGACGGCGCCCCGCTGTCCGGCGGTACGGAGACCACTCCGGTCGAGCTGGCCAAGGTGAACGCGGACGGCTCGCTGGCCATCGCGGGCGACGCGCACGTACGGGTCGCCGCGCCGGCCTCGAACCAGGGCGCGGCGATGCTGCGCCGCCCCTTCTCGTACCACGACGGCTTCCGCGAGGACGGCGCGCCGGACGCCGGGCTGCTGTTCGTCGCCTGGCAGGCGGATCCGATGAAGGGCTTCGTCCCGGTGCAGCGGAAGCTGGACCGGGGGGACGGGCTGTCGCGGTTCCTGCGCCACGAGGCGAGCGCGCTCTTCGCGGTGCCGGGCGGCTGCGCCCCCGGAGAGTACGTCGGTCAGGCACTCTTGGAAGGGTGAACCGCGGGCGTCGGGGCCGGACGCTGGGTATCGTGACGGTTCTCGTCCGTTTCAGGGAGTCAGCGTGATGTCGGCCAGTGTTTATACCTACCTCGGTCCCGAAGGCACCTTCACGGAGGCCGCGCTGCGGTCGCTGCCCGAGGCCGCCACGCGCGAGCTGATGCCCATGGTCTCGGTGCCGACGACGCTGGACGCCGTGCGGTCGGGGGCGGCGGCGGCCGCGCTGGTCCCCATCGAGAACTCGGTGGAGGGCGGCGTGACCATCACGCTCGACGAGCTGGCCACCGGCGAACCGCTGATGATCTACCGCGAGGTGCTGCTGCCGATCGCCTTCGCGCTGCTGGTGCGGCCGGGCACCCAGCTCGCCGATGTGAAGACGGTGACGGGCCATCCGGTGTCCCAGCCGCAGGTCAGGAAGTGGCTGGCGGCGAATCTGCCGGACGCCGTATGGGAGTCGGCCGCCTCGAACGGGGACGGGGCGCGGCTGGTGCAGGAGGGGCGCTACGACGCGGCGTTCGCCGGTGAGTTCGCGGCGGCGACGTACGGGCTCGAGCCCCTGGTGAGCGCCATCCACGACGCGGAGAACGCGACGACCCGCTTCGTACTGGTCGGCCGCCCGGCGCGGCCCGCGGTCCGCACCGGCGCGGACAAGACGTCCGTGGCGATCTGGCTCGGCGACGACCACCCGGGTGCGCTGCTGGAGCTGCTGCAGGAGTTCGCGGCGCGCGGGGTCAACCTGGTGCGCATCGAGTCGCGCCCGACGGGTCAGGGCATCGGCCGTTACTTCTTCTCGGTGGATCTCGAGGGGCACATCACGGACCGGCGGGTCGCCTCCGCCCTGATGGGGCTCAAGCGGATCTGCCCGAACGTGCGGTTCCTGGGCTCCTACCCGCGGGCCGGGTTCGAGCCGACGGAGATGTCCGCGCTGCGGAACGGCACCTCGGACGAGGACTTCGCGGTGGCGGAGGAGTGGCTGGCCCGCTGCCAGGACGGCCGGGCCTGACGGCCGGACCAGGCCCTGGCCGAGTTATCCAGCCGAGTTATCCACAGGCTTGAGGCGCGGGCTGGGGACAAGTCGACACATCAACCCGACGTAATCGACGTATCACCCAGCTCGCCTCAACCCACCTACCATCACATCTACCACTCACGTCATCACTTTTCTCTTGGCCGGCGCTCCGGTGTGAGCAAAATCCACCCGAAAGAGTGTGTGAACGAGGTTTGAGTGGGGGATCATCGCCGAGCACTTCGCGTACCAGATGATCAGCCCGACATCCACAGAACTCACACACAGCCTGTGGATAACTCGGGCCGGAACCACCTGCACCTGTGGACAACGCGAGGCCAACTCCCCCTTCGCACAAGGGAAGACGGGCGAATTTCCGCGAATCCATACCACCCCAAACAGGGCGAAGCATGACGAAAGGGAATATCGCGTCGAGCGCCGGATGTGCACACCGGTAACCTGGTGGGGTGATTGACCTTCGTCTGCTCCGTGAGGACCCCGACCGTGTGCGCGCCTCTCAGCGCGCCCGTGGAGAGGACGTCGCCATCGTCGACGCCCTGCTCTCCGCCGACGAGCGGCGCAGGTCGTCCAGCGTCCGCTTCGACGAGCTGCGCTCCGAGCAGAAGTCGCTCGGCAAGCTCATCCCCAAGGCCTCCGGCGACGAGAAGACGGAGCTGCTGAAGAAGGCGGGCGAGCTGTCCGCCGCGGTGAAGGCCGCCGACGCCGAGCAGGACCAGGCCGCGGAGGAGACCCAGCGGCTGCTGCTCCAGCTCGGCAATCTGGTCCACCCGGACGTGCCCGTCGGCGGCGAGGACGACTTCGCCGTCCTGGAGACGGTCGGCGCCCCGCGCGACTTCACGGCCGAGGGCTTCACCCCCAAGGACCACCTGGAGCTCGGCGAGCTGCTCGGCGCCATCGACACCGAGCGCGGCGCCAAGGTGTCCGGCTCGCGCTTCTACTATCTGACGGGCGTCGGCGCGCTGCTCGAGTTCGCGCTGGTCAACGCCGCGATCGCGCAGGCCACCGCGGCGGGCTTCATCCCCGTCCTCACCCCCGCCCTGGTCAAGCCCAAGGCCATGGAGGGCACCGGCTTCCTCGGCCAGGCCGCGGACGACGTCTACCACCTCGACAAGGACGACCTCTTCCTGGTCGGCACCTCCGAGGTGCCGCTGGCCGCGTACCACATGGACGAGATCCTGGACGCGTCGCAGCTGCCGCGCCGCTACGCCGGGTTCTCCTCCTGCTTCCGCCGCGAGGCCGGCTCGTACGGCAAGGACACCCGCGGCATCTTCCGGGTGCACCAGTTCGACAAGGTCGAGATGTTCGTCTACACGACGCCGGAGGAGGCGGAGGCCGAGCACCAGCGGCTGCTGGAGTGGGAGAAGCAGTGGCTGACCTCGCTCGAGCTGCCGTTCCGGGTGATCGACCTGGCCTCGGGCGACCTGGGCGCCTCGGCGACGCGGAAGTTCGACTGCGAGGCGTGGATCCCGACGCAGGGCAAGTACCGCGAGCTGACCTCGACGTCCAACACGACCGAGTTCCAGTCGCGCCGGCTGTCGATCCGGATGCGCGAGGACAAGCGGGTCCGCCCCCTGGCGACGCTGAACGGCACGCTGTGCGCGGTCACGCGGACCATCGTCGCCCTCCTGGAGAACCACCAGCAGGCCGACGGCTCGGTGCGAGTGCCCGAGGCGCTGCGCCCGTACCTGGGCGGGCGTGAGGTCCTGGAGCCGGTCGCCCGATGAGCGACAGCCCCTCGGTGCCCCTGCCCTTTTCGCTCATCGCCACCGACCTCGACGGCACCCTGCTGCGCGGCGACCACACGGTCTCCCAGCGCACCAGGGCGGCGCTCGCCGCGGCCACCGCGGCGGGCGCGGCGCATATCGTGGTCACCGGGCGGACGGTGCCGGTGGCCCGGGGCATCCTCGACGACCTGGACTACCAGGGGCTCGCGGTGTGCGGACAGGGCGCGCAGGTCTACCACGCGGGCGAGCACCGGCTGCTGACCTCCGTGACCCTGGACCGGCAGCTCGGCGCGCTCGCGCTGGAGAAGATCGAGTCGGAGATCGGCCCGCTCTTCCTGGCCGTGGCCCGCGACGGGCTCGACGGCAAGGTGCTCTTCGGGCCCGGCTACCGGGTGCATCCGGCGGAGCGGGCGGCCCGGTCGCTGGAGGACCGGGCCGACCTGTGGTCCGCCCCCGTCAGCAAGATCTACATCCAGCACGCGCGGCTGGGCGACGACGAGCTGGCCGAGGCCGCCCGCACGGCCGCGGGCGGCCTGGTGGGGGTGACCGTGGCGGGCGAGGGCCTGGTGGAGCTGTTGCCGCTGGGGCTGACCAAGGCGACGGGCCTTTCGCTGGCCGCCCGCCGCCTCGGCCTCACCGCCGAGGACACCATCGCCTTCGGCGATATGCCCAACGACATAGCGATGCTCCGCTGGGCGGCCCACGGCGTGGCCATGGCGGGCGCCCACGACGAACTCAAGGCCGTCGCCGACGAGGTCACCGCGTCCAACGAGGCGGACGGTATCGCCCTCGTCCTGGAGCGGCTGTTCAGCCCAGCGCCTTGACCGCCTGGTAGTACGTCCAGGCGGTGCTGTTGCAGGCGGCCTTCGTCACCGTGCCGTAGCCGTTGCACACCCGCTTCAGGTCCTCGTAGAAGGCGCTGTCGATACGGGCCTTGTTCGCGCTGAAGGTGCCCATGGCCTTGTAGTTGCGGTAGCCGAAGTCATGCCGGGCGCAGGCGGTCTTGAACGGGAAGCCGAGGGGGTTGTCGGGGGACTTGCTGCAGTAGTCGGTCGACCAGTCGAACTGGTACGCCGACCAGGCGCCCTGGTTGTTCCGCGCCGCGAGCCACGCGTTGTAGCTGCTGGCGCTTGTCTGGGTCCAGCTGGAGAGCACCTGCGGTTTGTCCGCGGGGGCGGCGTGGGCGGGCCCGGAGAGGGCCACGGTGGCGGCCGCGGCGACCGCGGTGGCGGCGAGGCTCGTGGCAAGACGACGCATCGGTTCCTCCGATGTCTCTGACGGCCCCTCATCGAGGCCGTAGGGAAGGGAGTTGGAACGGGTACGAGGAGTTGCGCTGGTGCACGCCAAGGGTTCGGCAGGTCCCTGACAATCGTCAAGATTTATTGAGTCGTCTGCTTGAACAGAGTTCAACCAACGGGAGTTGGGATCTTCCTCCAAGTGACCCTGCTGACCATGGGTTTCAGCGGCAAGGTCAGGGAAGACAGGTCAGGGAACGCGCCGCGCCGGGCCGCGAGGAGACGGCGGCAGCGGCCCCGCGCCCTTGACCCGGCGGATCGTCGGGGAGGTCTCCATGCCCCGCACCCCCGGCAGCGCGGCGACCCGCGTGGTCAGGTACTCGTACAGATGCCGGACGTCCCGGCACACCACGACCGCCAGCAGATTGTGCGGCCCGGTGGTCGCACAGACGAAGGCCGCCTCCGGGTGTTCCGCCACCGCCTCCCCGGCGGCGGCGAGGTGGGCCGGCAGCACCGACAGCCACAGCACGGCCGTGGAGCTGTGGCCGAACATCCGGTGGTGGTAGTCGACGTCGAAGTAGAGGGTGCCGTCGGCGCGCAGCTCCGCCAGGCGGCGGCGTACCGTCGACTGCGACCAGCCCGTGGCGGCCGCCAGCTCGGCAAGACCCGCCCGCCCGTCGCGCGCCAGCACGGCCAGAAGCTGACGGTCGCCGTCGTCCAGCCGGGCGCGGCCGTTCGGCGGGCGCTGGACGACCGGGACGACCAGCCGCTCGATCTGCCGGGGCGTCAGCGTGCCCGACTTGCTGACCAGCCCCTGCGGCCCGCCGAAGTACTCGTGCAGCACACAGTGCGCGGTCACCCCCACCACCCGTGGAGTACTCGGCAGTTTGCGCAGCAGCAGCGCGTCGCTGTCCTCGCCGGACGCCGCACGCGTGATGCCGGAGATCTCGGTGCCGCCGGACATCAGGCTCACCCATGAGGTGTCGGAGCGGCGGGCCATCGCCTCGGCCACCGACACAGCCGCGTCCGGGGTGCACTGCACCCGCAGCAGCCAGACGACTTCGCCGAGCGCGGCGGGGTCGGTGAGCCCCAGCACCCGGATCGTCCCCGTCGTGCGCAGCCGGGTGTACCGGCGCGCCACGGTCTGGTCGGAGACGCCGAGCACATCGGCGATCCGGCTGAACGGGGCCCGGCCGTCGAGCTGGAGGGCCTGGACGAGCTGCCGGTCCAGGTCGTCGAACGCGTCGTAATTCACCGCAGAAGGCTAGCCGTTGTCGGATAGCGCCACAGATGCGGTGTTGGCTGGAAGGGGCGGGGTCCGCTGACGGACTTTGGGATCACGGGGGGTACGGCGTCGGGCCGGGCCCCACTCTCTGTGGAACTCGGAGTTCGTCATGCGGAGCAAATGGTGGCCGCTCGCGGCCATCACCCTCGGCAATTTCATGCTGTTGATCGACGTCACGATCGTGAACACGGCGCTGCCGGAGGTGGCGCAGGGCCTGGACGCCTCCTTCACCTCACTGCAGTGGGTGATGGACATCTACGCGCTGGCGCTCGCCGCCCTGCTCATGGCCGCCGGATCGGCGGCCGACGTCTACGGCCGGCGGCGGCTGTATCTGTGGGGGCTCGCCGTCTTCGCGCTCTCCTCGCTGGCCTGCGGGCTCGCCCCGGACAGCGGGGTGCTGATCGCCGCCCGTGCGGTGCAGGGCGTCGGGGCGGCGGCGATGTTCGCCACCAACACCCCGCTGCTGATGGCCACCTACAGCGGGCGCGACCGCGGCGTCGCCTTCGGCGTATGGGGCGGGACCAGCGGGGCCGCCGCGGCCGTCGGCCCGATCCTGGGCGGGCTGCTCACCGAGTACGCCGACTGGCGGGCGATCTTCCTGGTCAACCTGCCGCTGACCGCGATCGCGGTGTGGATCACAATCCGTACGGTCGGCGAGTCGCGCGGCGCGCCCGGGGCGCGGATCGACTGGCCGGGCGCCGCCCTCTTCACGCTGTGCGCCGGCACGCTGACGTACGGGCTGATACGGGGCGGCGAGGACGGCTGGTCCGACAGCGGCACGATCGCGTCGCTGGTGGTCTCCGCCCTCGCGCTGGTCGTCTTCGTCCTGGTGGAGCGCCGGAAGCGGCAGCCGCTGCTGGATCTGGCGCTGATGCGCCGCCCGACCTTCGTGGTGCTGATGGCGGCGGCCCTGCTGGTGCAGGCATCGGCCTTCCCGTACCTCACCTACGCGGGGATGTGGCTGCAGTCGGTGCTCGGGCTCAGCCCGGTGCAGGCCGGGCTGGCGGTGACCCCGATGGCCGGGGTCGCGCTGGTCGTCGGAGCGGCGGGCGGACGGGTGCTGGAGCGGGTCGCTCCGGGGCGCGCGCTCGGCGGCGGGCTGCTGCTGGTGGGCGCGAGCGCGCTGGTCACCGCCGCGCGGCTGACGCCCGGCTCGGACTGGACGGCCTTTGTCCCCGGGCTGATGCTGGGCGGCCTCGGCATCGGTCTGATCATGCCCGTCCTGGTCTCGGCGGCCCTCGGCGCGGCGCCGCCGGAGCGCGCCGGGATGGCCAGCGGCGCGGTGAACACCTTCCGGCAGCTGGGGTACGCGCTCGGGATCGCGGTCCTGGGTACGGTGTTCGCCGCCCGGGTACGGGACGTCGTCGAGGACAGCGGGACCATCCCGGGGCGCGCCGCCGGACAGGCGGCCGAGGCGATCAGCGGCGGCCACGCCGACGCGGTGATCGCCGCCGCCCCGGCGGGACGTACGGAGGCGGCCAAGGCGCTGGTGGACTCGTCCTTCGTGGCGGGGCTCGACCGTATCTGCGTGATATCCGGGATCGCCGCGCTGGCGGCGGGCCTGCTGGTGCTGGCCGTCGTCCGCGGCGGCCCCGGCGCGGCGACCAGGTCCGACGCCCCCGCGAAGACCGCACCCCCGGCCGAACCGGCCCGCACCTGAGGCCGGTTGCCGATGGCTGAGCGCCCGGTCCACAGCTTCCCCGTAGGTGACGCAGGGCCGATCGACAACTCCGCCCGTCAGGATCGCCTCATCGGCACCGACGAGGATCGGAGGACGGCATGAGCGGCACGGCGGTTGTGAAGCGTACGTCGGGGTGGGTGCGGACGCTGCGGGCACCGTGGACCGTGGCCTGTGTGGCGGCGACCGTGATACTCGGCTCGTCCGCCACCGTGGCCTCGGCCCTGGACCAGGCCAACTCGGCCCCCGGGCACAAAACAACGGCGGTGGCCGCGCCCAGTGCGGCGGCCACCGCCGAGACCGGTTTCCGGTTCAGCTCCGTCCCGGCCCGGTGGCGTCCTTAGGAATCACTCCTCGGGAGTCGCTTCTCAGGAGTCGCTTCTCAGGGATCACTCCTCGCCCGCGAGGGTCAAGGTCCGCAGCTTCCGGCCCGCGTACCAGGTCGCGGCCACGGTCACCGCCAGCAGCAGGACCACTGCGGCGGGCAGGCCGACCTCTGAGGTGACCGCCCCGTTGTCGGCGACCTTCTGGGCGAGCGCGAGCGACCACTGCTGGACGCTGAGGTCGCGGGCACCGCCCACCAGGCTGCCGAACAGGGACTCCCACACCAGGGCGTAGACAAGACCCACGATCACCGCGTGCCGGGTGATGGTGCCCAGCAGCAGGAACATCGCGCTGTAGGTGATCGAGGCGACGGCGGCGGCGAGGGCGTAGGCGACCGCCAGCTGCTGGCCGTTCCCGTTGAGGATGTAGCCCGCCAGCAGGGTGGGCAGCGCCGAGAAGACGACCGTGACGCCGGTCGCGACGATGAACTTGGTGAAGATGATCGTCGGCCGCTTGACGGGCTTGGCCAGCAGATAGACCACCGAACCGTCGTCGATCTCCGGGCCGATCGCGCCCGTACCGGCGATCACCCCGATCAGCGGGACCATCGTGGCGAGCGCGAAGCCGCCGAGCACGGCGTCGGCGGTCTGGTCATCGGCGCCGGCCAGCGCCCGTACGGCCACCGCGATGACCAGCAGCAGCCCGGGCAGGCTGAACAGGATCAGCGCGCGGCGGCGGCCGAGCAGGGCCCGGTAGGTGAGCCGGGCGACGGTGGGGTGGTAAAACGACATGGCTTTCATCGCTTTCAAGGCTCCTTTCCGGCCGCTCAGGCCGCGACGAGGTAGGAGAAGACGCTCTCCAGGGACTCGTCGGAAGGCGAGACCGTGAGGAGCCGGACGCCCAGATCGCGGGCGACGCGGGGCAGCAGTTCGGTGAAGCGGGTGAAGTCGACCGCCTGGATGTGCAGCCCGGCTTCGGGGCCGCCGCTCGCGTCCACCTCGATACCCGCGGTGGAGTGGTCGGCGATGAGGGCGGCGGCGAGCGCGCGGTCGTCGCTTGAGCGCACCAGATAGCGGTGCGGACGGTCGGTCATCAGGCGGCGGATCTTGCGGAAGTCCCCGGAGGCCGCGTGCCGCCCGGCGACGATCACCTCGATATGCGCGGCGAGCTGTTCGACCTCCTCCAGGATGTGCGAGGAGAACAGGACGGTACGGCCCTCGTCCCCCATCCGCCGCAGCAGCTCCATGAGTTGCATCCGCTGGCGTGGATCCATGCCGTTGAACGGCTCGTCGAGCAGCAGCACCGACGGCTCGTGGACCAGCGCGGAGGCCATCTTCACCCGCTGCCGCATGCCCTTGCTGTACGTGGCGATGCGACGGGCGCCCGCGAAATCCATCTCGACCGTCTCCAGCGCCTTGCGGGCGGCTGCGCGAGGGTCGGGCAGACCGTGCAGTTCGGCGTTGGCGATGACGAACTCGCGGCCGGTCAGGAAGTCGTACATCCCCTCGCGCTCGGGGACGATACCGATCTGGCGGTAGGCCGCTTCATTGCGCCAGATGGTGGCCCCGTCCAGGGTGACCGAGCCGGTGGAAGGCGCCAGGAAGCCGCCCATCATGCCGATGAGGGTGGACTTGCCCGCGCCGTTGGGGCCGAGGAGGCCGGTGACACCGGGGCCGATGCTCACGGTCACGTCGTTGACGGCGACGACGTTCCCGAACCAGCGGGAGACATTGTCGATGGCGATCGTGGTCACAGCCCGACCTTTCGGTAGCGGCGCAGGAGCAGGCCGTAGGAGCCGGCGATCAGGCCGAGGAGGACGAGGAGGAAGACGAGTCCCGCCCCGGTGCCGGGGCCGAATCCGCCGGGGTAGGCGGAGGAGGCGCCGAGGAAGGCCGTCTGGACTCCGTCGATGATGGTGATCGGCGAGAACAGGCCGATCCAGCTGACCGCGTCGGTGTTGTTCTGGTCCCATGCGATGGCCTGCAGAGTGGACACCGCGCCGTACGAGATGGACAGTACGGCGATGACGGCCGCCACGCCGAAGCCGCGGCGCGGGGTGAGCGCGGCGATGACCAGGCTGATGCCGGCGAAGAGGAGCGAGAGCAGAAGCACGGAGACCAGTCCTTGCGCGAAGGCCTTCGTCTGGTCGGCGAAGTCCAGCTTGGCGAGCAGGGCACCCACGTACAGGATCACCAGCGGAGCGCCGGTGAGGGCGAAGAGCGCGGAGGCCATGGCGGCGAACTTGGCCGTCACATAGTCCGCCGCTTCGATGGGGCGGGAGAAGTAGAGCGGAATCGTCTTGAAGCGCAGGTCCCTCGAGACGGACTGGGGGGCCTGGGCCGCGGTGTACAGGCCGATGACGGCCTGCATGATGATCGCGTATCTCGTGTACTCGACGGGGAGCTCGTTCGCCTTGGTCGTCACGGCCACCGCGACGATGATGAGCGCGGGCACGCACATCACGGCGGCCAGCAGCATCGGCGCGACCTTGGACTTGGCGGAGCGGCCGAGGCCGTAGGCGCCGCGCAGACTCTGGGAGAACAGCGAACGGCGGGCGTAGGCGCGGCCCAGGCGCGGGCCCTCGTAATGGCGGTAGCCGATGTTGTGAATGACATCGGCGCGCTGCTGGGTCGCGGACTCAGGCGGCATCGGCGGCACCTCCGCTTCCGTTCGATGTGCGGCTCCGCCGCGTGGCGTTCTTGTCTCCGTCGGGGGCGTCGTCGGGCGCGTGGCCGTGCGCGTCGCCGGGCGCATCGTCCGCGGCGTCCTCGTGCGCGCCGTCGTGCGCGTCGTCCGCGGCGTCGTCGTGCGCGTCCTCGTGCGCGTCCTCGTCGCGGAAGATCTCGGCGATGCGGTGGCGGCGCTGCTCCATACGGATCAGGCCGAGGCCGAGCCCGGCGATGGCGTCCCGGACCACGTCGTACGTCTCGTCACCCGCGACGTCCACCAGCAGCACATGGTCGGAGGCGGGCCCCCCGTCGCCGGAGCGGCCCGCGGGCTGGACCGTGAGACCGGCCTCGGCGAGGTGGGCGCGGAGCGCGGCCGTGCCATCCGGGTGGGCGGCGGTGTCGGTCACCTCGACCGCGAGCGAGGCCGTGGCCTGTGTGAAGTCACGGGTGGAGCTGGAGCGCAGCAGCTTGCCGCCGTCGATGACCACGACGTGGTCGCAGGTGCGCTCCAGCTCGCCGAGCAGATGCGAGGTGACCAGGACCGAGATGCCGAAGTCGGTGTGGACCCGGCGGATCAGGCCGAGCATCTCGTCGCGGCCCGCCGGGTCGAGGCCGTTGGTGGGCTCGTCGAGCAGCACCAGCCGCGGGTCGTGGACCAGCGCCTGGGCGAGCTTGACGCGCTGCTTCATACCGGTGGAGTAGCCCCCCATGGGGCGGTACCGCTCCTCGTAGAGCCCCACATGGCGCAGGGTGTCGGCGGTCCGCTCGCGGGCGGCGGCGGGCGGCAGCCCGGACATGCGCGCCATATGGACGACGAACTCGGTCGCCGAGACATCGGGCGGCAGACAGTCGTGCTCGGGCATATAGCCCACCCGCTCGCGGATGGCGCTGCCGTCCTTGGCCACATCGAGGCCCAGGACGGTGGCGCGCCCCTCGCTGGCGGGGGACAGCCCCAGCAGGATCTTGATCAGGGTGGACTTACCGGCCCCGTTGGCACCTACCAGGCCGGTGACGCCCGGCGTGATGTCGACGGAGAGCCGGTCGAGCGCGGTGACCCGGGGGAACCGCTTGCTCAGGCTTTCGGTGGCGATCACAGTCACGTATTCGACCGTAGTGGCGTGCGCCACAGCGGGCGTCAGTCCAGACGGCTGGTTTTCCCTAGTTCTCGGGTCTGACGGTCCCGTAAGGGACAGCACTTTCGACAGGGCCGGCCCTCGCGGACGAGCACAGCTGGACGACATGCTCCGACCGCCGAGCGCGGGCATCGTCTCGCGCCTTTGGCGCAAAGCGGCCAGCAGCGGGAGAGGAGGGGGCGCCGGAGGCATCGTCGCCGTCCAGCCCAAGCGGGCCGTCACCGGCTGGCGAGCGTCGGAACGGGTGGCGGTCGCCCAGAAGCGGTAGACGCCGGTCCGGTTGGGGCTCTCCCCCACCCCCTCCCAAAAAAATGCTTGCTCTACATCAAGCAACACGTTGTGCCGGCCTGCGGAGGGGGCGGCGGAGGCGAAAAGTCGGTGAGATTTCTGTTATCGGGACCGGCCCTGGACCGTCTCCGCTACGTGCGCAGCCTCACTCACAAGACAACAGCATCCGCCGGCGCCCTCGCTGTGGTCGCCCTCGTGCTCGGAGCCCCGGCCGCGAGCGCCGCCGGGCCCGGGCCCCGGGACGTGACCGCCGACGTGCTGGCGGGCCGGAACGTGACGCTCGCCGGCGACACGGTGGTGACCGTGCCGGCCGGGACGACCACGTACGACGGCGTGTTCAGCGGCACCGGCACGCTCACCGTGCGCGGCACCGGCACACTGATCCTCACCAGGGACAGCGACTTCAGCCTGCCGAAGGCCCCGGCAGCGGCAGGTGGTGAGGACGCCGGGCGGCAACCATCCGTACGTCACCGTCACCAACCCGGACCCGCCGGCCGTGACCGTGGCGAAAGGCGCCACCCTTCAGTACGGCAACGGCGGCGCCACCGGACTGATCGGCCACTTTCCGTACAACACTCCGGCGTTCCGGCTCAACCAGGACAACATCCGGGTGGACGGCACCCTGCGGCTCTCCCTGAAGAGCTCCTACAACCTGGGCACCATCAGCGGCTCCGGGCTGGTCACCCAGCCGAGGTTCCTCTGGGGCACCTGGGACCTGTCGGGCGCGCACCCCTTCTCCGGGGTGATCGACAACGGTACGCAGGTGAACGCGGGCCGGCCGGAGTACGCGACGTCGCTGCGGTCCGTCCGCAAGGTCCTCAACCAGGGCACCTGGACCGTGGACACCCCGCTGGGACAGACCGTCACCATGGGCATGGACTTCTACCAGCGCGAGTACGGCAGCGATATCAACGTCCAGTCCCGGCCGGGGAGCAAGGTCATCCTGACCGGCCAGTACAGCTGGTCGGACCAGGGCGGCGACACCGATCCCTCGCTCAGTGACCCCGCCCTGAACTGGGCGCCCGCGCGGAAGAACGTCAACAAGCGCGGCACCAACATCAAGGGCGCCGACGTCCAGTGGGGCGACGGCACCACGAACAAGATCTTCATGCCGGGCACCGCCGACACCGTCTACATCAACCTGCTGGCGGCCCGCTCCCGTTCCCTGCTCACCTTCGACTACAACGGCCCGGTGACGCTGGGCGCCCCCATCGGCGGGGGGCGCTTCCACGACACGCTCTCCGCGCCCGGCGCGGGCGACATCGTCATCAAGGGGACGAAGGGCAACGACGTCACCTTCGCCGCCGTCCAGTACTACAACGGCTCGACGACCGTCGAGAAGGGCGCCGTACTGCGTCTTGGCAGTGGCAAGCGGGGCGGCGACGGCGGGCTCTACACCAAGGGCGACCTCTACAAGGTCGTCAACAACGGCTCTCTGGTGCTGAACAACACGGGCAAGTCCGCCATCCTGTCCCAGATCGGCGGAACCGGATCGCTCACCCAGGCGGGTGCCGCGACGACGACCCTGACGGGCAGCGCGGTGACGTACACGGGGACGACGACGGTCAAAAAGGGCACGCTGGCGCTGCGCTCCGGGGCGACCCTCGCCCGCAGCAAGGCGATCCGCCTCACTTCGGCGGGGGCGAAGCTGGACGTGGGCACGACGGGCCTGCGGGTGGCGACCTCGTTGTCCGGCAAGGGCACGGTGAAGGGCTCGGTGACCAACCAGGGCGAGGTCACCGGCGGCCTCGCCGTGACCGGTGACTACACGCAGAGCGCGAAGGGGAGACTGGCCTTGCGCTCCGACCGGCCGTTGGAGGTGTCGGGCAAGGCCAGGCTGGCCGGGAAGCTCGACGTTTCGGGCGTCGGGGCCAAGCCGCCGCGGAAGATCAGCGTCCTGGACCACAAGGGCGGCGCCAAGACCACGGGCGCGTTCACCGGTCTCCGTGAGGGGGCCGAGGTGAAACTCGCCGGCACCACGTACCGGATCAGCTACCGGGGCGGGGACGGCAACGACGTGCTGCTGACCGCCGCCACCGCCGCCACCGCTGCCGCCCGCGCGTCCGCGAGCGCCCATGCCGACGCGGCCTCCCCCGGTGCGGCGGCGGAGATCACGACGGAGAACGCGAGCTCCGCGGGCGACAGCGGACCCGGCTGGTGGCCGTACGCGCTGGCGGTAGGGCTGCTGACCGGCTTGGCGGTGCCAGTGGCGCGGCGCAGGGGCAGGTCCGGTGGGCGACGGGGTGGACGGCACGCCGCGCACGGGTAACTCATGGAGTGATTGCGAAGAGGTGCGTGTCAGTCACCCAAGGTGTCGGTCACCTGTGTGAAGATAGCCCTCATGTTTGGGGGAGGGAACACCAGATCGCCTGGTCAGGGCGGCAAAGCGAGCCTGTCCGACCTGGTCCGCCAGGAGACCGCCGCGCAGATGTCGGAGCGGGAGAAGTGGGCGGCGCTGCGCGCGGCGCGGCTGTACTTCCAGCGCCCGGAGAACCCGGGGTTCCTGGTCTCGGAGACGGCGGAGGCCGGCCCGCTCGTGCCCGTCTTCACCTCGCTCGAGGGCCTTGCGCGCTTCGCGGGAGCGTGCGGATGGGCCTCCACGACGGCCGAGGACCTGGTGGGGCTGTTGCCCGAGGGCGTACGGGCGTTGGTGGACCCACTGGGCAAGCACCCGTTCCTGCTGGACGCGCAGACGCTGCGCGAGGCAGAGGACGAGGGCCAGGACGAGGGCCAGAGCGAGGGCGAGGGGGCTGACGATGGCGGATCCTGACGCGCCGAGTGCGAACCGGTCCCTCCCCGAGGGTGGCCCGGACGGCAGGTACGGCGGCAACGAGGGCGCCGACGGCTACAAGATCGAGATCGCTGCGGTGAAGGCTCAGATCGGCCCGTTGGAGGAGTCGGTGGTCGGGGCCCGGGCGGTCAAGAACAACCAGGAGAAGCTGACGGCCTATCTCCAGCACTGCGGGGCGCCCGATCTCCTGGAGTCGGGCAAGGCGTTCGTCAAGGAGTGGGGGTTCGGCATGGGCGAGCTCGCGGACCATGCGGATGTGGTGGTGGAACGGCTGTACGAGGCGGTGGCCGGGTACATGCTGGCGGATCTGATGCGGGTGAAGGACTTCTGGCCCTCGGACGCGAACATGGCAAAGCTGCCGAGCGGCGCGGCGGGCAAGTGGTCCTGGGAGCACGTGGGCGCGCCGGAGATGGAAGAGCGCCCGGGGAACACGGCGTTGGCGAAGTTCGCGCGTCAGGCGCTGGGTGAGTACGAGGACGAGTCCTGATGGCGGACCCGGATGCGGTGCGGCCCCCGCAGATACGGATACCGGTGGGCGCGAAGCCCAAGGACCTGATCCCCGGCAATCCCGATGACGTCGATGACCTGGTGCTGGAGCTACGCGCGTATGCGGGCGCCTTCCAGGACGGCAAGGACAAGCTGCGGCTGGCGGACCTGCAAGACTGGCAGGGCCGGGGCGCGGGTGAGTTCCGGAAGTCCGTCGACCGGCTGCCGAAGGAACTGACCTCGGGCCACGACCAGTTCACGCACGTGGCGAGTGCGCTGGCGTCGTACGCCACCAAGCTGCGCTCCGTACAGAAGCGCTGCGAGCCGATCATCGAGGACGCGGACGCTGCGCGGGCGGCGTCCAAGGCGCACTTCAAGAAGGTCGAGGCCTACGACGACGCGGTGACGCGCGGCGATGCGCAGCTGCCGGAGAAGCCCGCGGAGACCGATCCGGGCGTCTCCGCGATGGAGGACTGCATCGGTCGGCTGGACAAGCTGGTCGCCGAGCTGGACCTGGTCGTCGACGCGTCGAAAAAGAAGATCGACAAGGCGACGGAGAAGGCCCCGAACAAGCCGAGCAACTGGCAGAAGGCCGGGGACAGCCTCAAGGACGGGCTGTGGAAGGCCCATTACATGATCCTCGACATGGCCGAACTCCCCGCCTCGCTCATCAAAGGCGACGGCGCAGGGTTCTCGATGCTGCTGGCCGGCATGCTGGACGGCGCGGCGTACGCGGCGGCGCACCCGAAGGAGTTCGTGAAGGCGGCCACCAACTGGGACATGTGGTCCAAGGACCCGATCCGCGCGGCCGGCGAGATCACCCCGTCGCTGCTGCTCGCCGTGGCCACGGGCGGTTCGAGCGTGCTGCGCAAGGAGCTGAGGAACGTCGGCAAGACCCCTGCCGAGCGGCTGGCGCTGCGTAAGAAGGAGCTGGGCCGGGACGGCGAGGCGTCCGACCGGGCGAACGACAAGGGCACGGACAAGTGCGGGGTCGAGAAGGACTGCGAAACCGACCCGGTTGACGTGGCGACCGGCGAGATGCTCATGTCGGCCACGGACGTGTCCCTGCCGGGGGCGCTGCCGCTGGTCCTGGAGCGTACCTTCGTCTCCGGTCACACCTGCGGAGGATGGTTCGGCCGCACCTGGTCCGCCACCCTCGACCAGCGACTGGAGCTGGACGCGGAAGGGATCGTGTTCGTAGCGCCCGAGGGCATGGTGCTGCGCTACGCGGTACCTCAACCCGAGGAGGACACCTACCCAGTGCGGGGCCCGCGCTGGCCACTGCGCTGGGACGGCACGCCGGGCGGCACGATGCGGATCGAGATCCCCGAGCAGGCCCGCACCCTCCACTTCACGCCCCCGGCCGCAAACGGCAACGAACTCCCCCTCCAGATGATCGAGGACCGCAACGGCCGGTCCATCACCTTCACCTATGACGCGGACGGCACCCCGCTGGAGGTGGCACATTCCGGCGGCTACCGCATCGCGGTCGACACGGACCCGGAGTTGCTGCGCATCACCGCGCTGCGCCTGCTGGGCGTCGGAGACGCCGAGACGGGCACCACGCTGGTCTCCTTCGGCTACAACGGCGCGGGCGACCTGACCGAGGTCTTCAACTCCGCCGAAGAACCGATGCGGTTCACCTACGACGACCAGCACCGCATCACATCCTGGACCGACCGCAACGGCACCGTCGGCGAACCCGGATGCGGAGTTGCACCGCACATACGACGCCCAGGGCAGGGTCCTAACCGAGACCGTCAACGACAAGACCACCGCGTACACCTACAACCAGGCGGGCAACCGCACCGGCCGGATCACCCCGAGCGGCCTGCGCTCGGAATGGGCATACGACGCGACGGGCCGCCCCACGACGCTCACCACGGCGGACAACGCGCTGCACTTCGCCTACGACGCGGTGGGCCGCGAGACAGCACGCACACTCGGCGACGACGTGGCGCTCACTCAGACCTGGGACGCCCTGGACCGCCTGACGACCCAGTCCCTCACCCACGGCGACACGTCCACGCTGCTGCAGCACCGGGAGTACGCCTACCGCCCGGACGACCACCTCACCGAAATCCGCGAGCTGACCTCCGGCACCCGCCGCTTCGACCTCGACCCGGTCGGCCGCGTCAGGGCGGTCCACGCCCACGGCTGGACCGAGACCTACACCTACGACAGCGCGGGCAACCTCACCCACGCCACCGCCCCCAACCACCAATCCCCCGGCGACCGCCAGTTCACCGGCACCATCCTCCACCGCGCCGGCCGCACCACCTACGAACACGACGCCCAAGGCCGCCTCGTCCGCCGCACCCGCAAACTTCTCAACGGCCAGACCCGCACCTGGACCTACACCTGGAACGCGGAAGACCGCCTCACCCACGCCACCACCCCGGGCGGCGAGGAGTGGACCTACACCTACGACCCCCTGGGCCGCCGCACCACCAAACAACGCCTCGCCGAGGACGGCACAAACGCCGACCGGATCCACTTCACCTGGGACGGCACCCGCCTGGCCGAACAAACCACAAGGGACGGGGCCACGACAACCTGGGACTACGCCCCAGGAACCCACCGCCCCATATCCCAAACCGAGCGCCGAACTCCGCTGGATCCAACGGAGGAGCAGGCGTCATCCATCCTCCACGCGGCCGACAGCACCCCCCAATCGGAGTACGACGCCCGCTTCCACGCCATCATCACCGACCTCGTCGGCACCCCCACCGAACTGGTCACCCCCAACGGCACCCTCGCCTGGCAACACCGCACCGCCCTCTGGGGCACCCCCCTCCCCACCCCACCCGGCACAGCCGACTGCCCCCTCCGCTTCCCCGGCCAATACGCCGACCCAGAAACCGGCCTCCACTACAACTACTTCCGCCATTACGACCTCGAAACCGCCCGCTACACCTCACCAGACCCATTGGGCCTGGCTCCAGCTCCCAACCCAGAGTCATACATCGATAACCCCTACGCCTGGGCCGATCCCCTCGGCCTCGCGCCGGAATGCCCCCATAAATGGCGCGGCCCCGGGTTGCGAACGCCGTCAGAGGCTGGCATAAGCCCGAACGACGCTCGACGCATTCAGAATGCCGCCAATAAAGCAGGTGAGCCCATTATTGTAGTTGGAAGCCGCGCGAGCGGAACGGCCAACCCAGCATCGGACTGGGATTACATCCTGTCTGGCCCATCCAGGACCCGACACAGCGTCCATAATTCCTTGCCAAGGGGAACGGGTGACGGCGAAGGCAGTGGACGCGGTCGGGACTTCTGGCAGACTTATAACCCAGACCGACCAGACTATGCAGAGCTGGACAGAGATAAGCCGTATGTTGTATTCCAACCCGAAAGTGGTTGATCGCATGAGAGAGTCGGAGCGAATTATCAATGAGGTTGCCCAAGGACTGCGCAGTATGGAAGCGGCCGTGAGCTGGTTCGGCTCACTGGCCCAAGCCGAGCAGAAAGCTGTGCTGCAAGAGGTGGTCCGATACTCGATGCAGGCCCACGCAACATCGGAGGACGGGCGAAACGGCCTGGCGCAGTCAGGGGTGAAGCCGACGATGACCCCTGCTGTACTGATAGTTCGAGAACCAATTCTCGAACAAATGGGAAAGATTATTAATCTCCCTCCGAGTGAGTATGTAAAGTCCTTCCGCGTTCTGCTTTCGACATTCGCAGTCGCCGACACGCGACGAAGAGAAACGGAGTGTCGCGGCGCATGCAATCACGCTTGGCACAATCTATGAGCCTTTCCGCGATGACGGCAGAGCGATGGTTTGATGCTGTGGCTGCCGGGACCAGCGCAGTGTGTGGTAGACGCGTTGAAAGGACCTGGGGGATGACATCAATCAACAGGAAGTCAAAGCGGTCCTAGATCTGCTCGACCTGAATGGGAATATCGACGATCTGGCTCCCACCGCACGGTCTGCGAGTGCTGGTCAAATCGATGAGGTCGTGTATCTTCGCCCGAAGAGTGCGATCAGGGTGCTCGACAAGTTTCTCTCAGGTAGCGTCTCCGCTCGTGAACTTACCGAGTGGGCGGAGGTTGTGCATTCTTTGTATGCCATTGGCGTGGCCGAAGGGCATGAGGACTTGCTGATTCAGCTCCTCTTTGAGATCTCCACTCCTGAGCTATTTTACGAGATTAACGCGGAGACCTGTTCGAGGTGGATCACTAGGCTGGAGCAGGCGATCTCCTGATACAGGTCATCGCCAGGCCCAGTCTTCCGACCGCAGGCGGCTCCGAGTGCCGCGCGGGTGGTGGCGATGGCGAAGCTGTCGGGAAAGGTGATCCAGGCTTCGGGGTCCGATGAGCGGGTGGAGCCGGCGGATGAGCCGGTGCAGGCCGACCAGACCTGGGTTCGCTCGGCGCAAGGCGCTCTCAGCCCGTGAGGACGGCTTCCTCGACGGCTCGGAACAACTGCTCCAGCTCCACAAAGTACGGATGAAGATGCACCACTTGACCAGCAGGGAGTCAACTCTGCCCCGGCGGTCCGGCCGCATCGTCGACCTCTTCTGATCAATCCGCGAGTTGCGCCTTGCGTAACCACAGCGCGAGGCAATCGTCGCGCTGCGTCACTGGTAAAGTCCGTGTCATGTCCACCCCACAACATCCAGGTTGGGACACGGGCCAGGATCCCAATCAGGCCCCGCCTGTCGGATACGGTCCCCCGGCGGGTTACGGCCCACAGCCACCTACCGCCTACCAGCCGTACCCTTCGCACGGCCCCGAGGCCGGGCCAGGATATCCACAGCCGATGACCATGCCAGGGACGGTCCGGGCCGCGCAGATACTGGTCTTCGTCATGGTGGGACTCGTCGCGCTCCGTATAGCACTGGCTGGTGACCCGGAGAAAGCCGGTGAGATCACCGGGGCAAGCTTTCCGGTGATCATTGCCTTTGTGTGCGCGCTCCGCTTCGGCAAGAGCAAAAGCAGGATGACAACGATTGTCGCCGCGTCACTGATGATCGCCATCGCGTTCCGCGCGATGGGACAGGGTCAACCGGCTGGACTGGTCGACCTAGTTATAGGCGTCACGATCGTGGTGCTGCTGTCGCTGCGGCAGTCCGCCCAGTGGTTCCACCGGGCCCGCTCCTGACACAAACCACGCCCGGGCGTCGCGCTGCGCCGTGATATCCGGGCCGCTACCTCTTCACACTCCGTGCTGGCCCGACTCTGCGGCAGGACAGAGGCAGGGGTCTATACGCCAATGCCAGGGACTCTCACGTCCCAAGCCTGGTTTGCGGTGAGTATCGGACAGCGAAACGCCGTGGTGTCGGCGTGTCGCTGTCCCATACTCACCGCAAAGTCACTGGCATTGGTCTCTATGCCGATGTCATTCCCAGTGTGACTCGTCGCAGGCGTCGGGATGCTTCTTGGCCTCCGCTGGGAACTTGACGTTTCCGGCGTCGGTCATCCACTCCCGCCCGCCTGCAGCCGGGCGTAGGAAGGCGACACGGGGCCCGGGCATCCGGTGGTCGAAGATGAGATCGTCAACGTGACAGACGTCCTGGAGGACGCCGACGCGCCCCGAGGCAGCGTCGTACGCTTCCTGGCCCACCCTTGGGCCCCTGTACGGCGTCGGCCGGCTCATACGGGCAGCCCCCAACGGGCCGTACGGCCCGGCGTTTCGTGGGACGGATGACGGCGGCGCAAGATCTCGTACGTGGTCGCCTTGCCGTAATCCCCGTCCCGCTTGGCCTTCTCGCGCAACGCGATGCACTCCCGGCACTTCGCGCAGCCTCGGGCTCCAACTGTCATGCTCCGCGCCATCAACGGCCTCACCGCCGCGTCCCCTGTTCCAGGTGCTTGCGGATCGCCTTGGCCAAAGCCTCCGCGCGCTGCTCCAACTCCTTGAGAGTTGGGCGCGGTCCGGGACCACCCGGCGTCTCCTGCGGAGGTGTCCCCGCGCTCATCGCGTCATTCCCAACGCCCGCTCACGCTCGTACTCGACGACGTACAACCCCACAGGGTCGACGTCCCAGACAATCGGGAAGCGCTCGGCAGCCGGGATGCGCGGGAGGGGGAGCGTGGGTGGGTCCTCGTGCAAGACAGATGAGGGCGTGGAGGGCTCGACGGCGACGGGCATTGGAGGCGGCGGTACGGGAGCGTGGACAGGGCGAGGTGCCACGTACGCCGCGCTATGCCGACCCTGGTCGGCCGCGATGACGTACCGCATGCGCCGCAGCAGTTCTGCGGTTGCGCTCACCGTGCGGCGCTTCATCGACATCCACCCCGCTCGCAGCGATTCAAGCGACCGAAGCGCGGTGTCTTGTAGCCGGTGAGCTATGCGGACGGACACGCGTCGGAGGTCAATCGTGGTCGCAGCGTCTGACGCGGATTCGATGATCTGTTCGGGGGGAACCACCATCAGGGGCCTTCTTTCATCTGGCACTCCTGCTCGTGACCAGTAGTCACCTTGCATGGTCACAGCCTGTCGCCTGGCGCGTACGATCTGAAGTCATTGATGTCCCAACCGGCCCATCGGGAAATGAGGTTGCTCGATGCCAGCTCGGCCATGCGCACTGACACCAGATCGTTCCGCCCGTCACCTGTTTGGTGCGGAGATGCGCCGATTGCGAGGAGCGGCAGGGATGTCCCTTGAGGCTCTGGCCGCTGTCACCAAGTTCAGCAAGAGTTCGCTGGCGCGGTTCGAGACGGCAGAATCCATGATTCCGCCGGAGCTTCCGGCCATACTCGACGCGGCGTTCGGTACGGATGGCATCTTCGGGAAGCTGTACGCCCTCGCTCGCAAGGAGATCCATCCGGACCAGTTCCGCCGTCGTATGGAGCTTGAGGCGCGGGCAAGGCTCATCGAGGATTACACCCCGCAGATCGTGCCGGGCCTCGCGCAGACCGACGACTATGCACGTGCTCAGTTCGTCCTGGCCAACCCCAAAGCGACGCGCGACAAGATCGAGGAACTGGTCACGGCCCGCATGAGTCGGCAAGCTCTGCTGATGGCCGACCCTCCGCCCGACTTCTCCATGATTCTTGATGAGGCAGTGCTACGGCGGGGCATCGGCGGAGCAAGAGTCATGCGGGCCCAACTGAGCCATCTCGCTGAACTAGCGCTCACGCCGACAACTGTGGTTCAAGTCCTCCCATTCGAACATGGAGGGCACGCACTGCTAGGGGGCTCCCTGACGCTGATGACCTTGGACGATGGGACACGAGTGGCTTACGAAGAGAGCATCACAACCGGAACGTTGCTAGAAGACCTGGAGGTCGTCGCGGACCGTCAGCGGTCCTACGATCTACTCAGGGCGTGCGCCCTGTCGCCGGGTGACTCGGCGGCGTTCATTCGGTCCGTATTGGAGGCACTACCAGCATGAGCACCGCCCCTGACCTCTCCTACGCGAAGTGGGCCAAGTCCAGCTATAGCGGCAACGGAGGCGGCAACTGTGTTGAGTGGGCGCCGAACATCGCCGCCTCTGACTTGGTCCCGGTCCGGGACTCCAAGGTCCCCGGCGGCCCGGTGCTCATATTCGAGGCCGCCGCTTGGGCGTCATTCGTGACCTTCGCCAAGGCGTGCCGCATATGAGCCTCACCCCCGACCTGCTCCGCGCGAAGTGGGTCAAGTCCTCGTTCTCCGGCAACGGAGGGGCGCAGTGCGTCGAGTGGGCGCCGAACATCGCCACCTCCGGGCTGGTCCCCGTCCGGGACTCCAAGGCCCCCGACGGCCCAGCGCTCATATTCGAGGCCGCCGCCTGGGCGTCATTCGTCGCCTTCGCCAAGACGCGCGACATCTGACACCCGCCCTCAGAGGCAAGCCCCCGGAGGCGGCGCTCAGCCGGCCATACCGGGCGCGCCCCACACCGGGAACCAGCGGCTCAGGTCCTCCTCGACCCGTAGATCGTCGCCGAGCAGCCCCCGCACCTGGAGCTCGAGCGCGTTGTCGCGCTTCTCGCCGCGGCCGGGCAGCGGGGCGAAGGGGTAGAACGTGCCGCGCTTGTACAGGTACACCAGCGCGAGTGGCCGAGCCTCCGCGTCCCGGAAGCCGACCAGGGAGCACAGCAGCTGCGGGCCGAAGCCGGCGTCCTGGAGCAGGGTGTTGACCGCGTGCAGATCGCTCACCAGGGCCGCCAGATCGTCCCGCGGCTGCCGGGCCAGCAGCCAGGTGTAGCCGTACTCGTCCCGGCTGAACTCGACGGGCACCCCGCCGCGTTCGGTGTCCGCGTCCAGCAGGGCCCGTACCTCCTCCTGGAGCCGGTCGAAGGCGCCGCCCTCGACGCTCGCGAAGCACACCGAGCCGAGACCCGTGGGGGTGAACCCCGCCCCCGCCTCCAGCGTCACCGCGGCCGATGGCAGCGCGAAGAGCTGGTCGAGATCGGGCCGTACGGGCTTGCTGCGGCCGAGGACGGCATCCCAGAAACCCATGGTTCTCAGCCCCTCTCCGCCTGGCCAAGCTGGGCGGAGACGCGAGCCAGCTGTTCGAGCCGCCGCTCCAGCGTGGGGTGGGAGGCGAACAGCCGGCTCAGGCTCTGCCCGCTGAGCGCCGGGGCGAAGTAGAAGGCGTTGAACGGCTCCGCCCGGCGCAGATCGCGGGTGGGTATTCGGGCTATCTGCCCGGTCACCTTGGTCAGCGCGGCAGCCAGCGCCGAGGGACGGCCGGTCAGCAGGGCACCGGCGCGGTCGGCGCTCAGCTCCCGGTAGCGGGAGAGCAGCCGGGTGAGCAGGAAGCTGATCGCGTAGACCACGGCGCTCACCAGCGGGATGATCAGCACCGCGATGGCGGTATTGGAGTCCCGGCTGTTACGGCTGCTCAGGCCGCCCCACAGGGCGACGCGGGTCATGATGCCCGCCAGGACGCCCAGGAACGAAGCTATGGTCATGACCGCCACATCCCGGTGAGCGACATGCGACAGCTCATGCGCGAGCACGCCCTCCAGCTCCTCCGGCTCCAGCCGGCGCAGCAGCCCTGTCGTCGCGCAGACCATCGAGTTGCGCTGGTTGCGGCCGGTCGCGAAGGCGTTGGGCACATCGGAGTCGGCGATGGCCACCTTCGGCTTGGGCATATCGGCGAGCGCGCACAGCCGGTCGACCGCGCCGTGCAGCTCGGGCGCCTGCTCGGGGGTGACCTCCCGGGCGCCCATGGAGAACGCCGCGATCCGGTCGCTGAACCAGAACTGCGCCACGAACAGCCCGCCCGCGATCAGCAGGATCAGCGGCCAGGCCCCGCGCAGCAGGGCCAGCAGCACGCCGACGAAGACCACGTAGAGCAGACCGATGAAGAACATCGTGGTCACCATGCGGGCGGTCAGCCCCCGGTCGGGGGCGTATCGGGTGCGTGGCATGGGTGCCTCCCAGCAACGGTGGTGGCCGGAATCTCTACACCCGATTCTGCTCCCTATAGCCGTCTTGTCGGAGTAAACCCGCCTTGCACCGGCAAAACCGGTCACATAGGAGTGAAGGCTTTTGAGCTATTTGCCCTATTTAGAGTTGCGGGATCAGGGTTGCGGCGCCCCCGGCTACCTGCCCAGCTGCGCCAGACCGTCCGTGGCGATCTTCTCGAAGACCGCGAGATCCGCCGCGAAGACCGAATCGGGGATCGGCCAGTGCAGCACGATCTCGTCGATGCCCAGCCGCGCGTGTTCCCCGGCGAAGTCGACGAACGCGTCGACGGAGGAGAGCGGCCGCTTCGGGTCGGGGGTGAAGCCGGTGAGCAGGACCTTGTCCAGCTCCACCACGTCCCGCCCGGCCTCGGCGCACGCCTCGCCCAGCCGGTCGATCTGGCGCCCGATGGCGGCCACCGACTCGGCCGGTGTCCCCGTCTCGTAGATCTTCGGGTCGCCCGTGGTCACCCACGCCTGCCCGTGCCGCGCCGCGAGCCGCAGCCCGCGCGGGCCGGTGGCGGCGACGGCGAAGGGCAGCCGGGGCCGCTGGACGCAGCCGGGGATGTTGCGCACCTCACGGGCGCTGTAATGCCGGCCCTCATGGGTCACCGCGTCCTCGGTCAGCAGCCGGTCGAGCAGCGATACGAACTCACCGAAACGGTCGGCCCGCTCCCGCGGCGTCCACGCCTCCTCGCCGCCGGACAGCAGCGCCGTCGCGTCGAAACCGGAGCCGCCCGCCCCGATGCCCAGAGTGATCCGGCCGCCGGAGATGTCGTCCAGGGAGATCAGCTCCTTGGCCAGCGTGACGGGGTGGCGGAAGTTCGGGGAGGTGACCAGGGTGCCAAGCCGCAGCCGGGACGTCGCCGCGGCCGCCGCCGTGAGGGTCGGGATCGCGCCGAACCAGGGTCCGTCACGGAAGCTGCGCCACGACAGGTGGTCATAGGTGTACGCGGCGTGGAAACCCAGCTCCTCGGCGCGCTGCCACACCTGGCGGCCGCCCTCGGACCAGCGGCGTACGGGAAGGATCACGGTGCTCAGTCGCATGCCATCGAGCCTAGGTCCTCTCCGGGTGATCCCCGGACAATCCCCGGACAGGACCTGGGCCAGCCTGAAGGCACTCGTGCGCGGCATATGCGGGAGGATGGTTGCCGTGACTCCAGCAACCGAGCAGTCCGAGACCCCGGCCGCAGGCAGATCCCACTCCACCACACCCCGCCCCCGGCTGATCGCCACCGACCTCGACGGCACCCTGTTGCGGAATGACAAAACGGTCTCGGACCGCACCGTCGCCGCCCTCGCCGCGGCGGAGCGTGCGGGTATCGAGGTGTTCTTCGTCACCGGCCGGCCGGCCCGCTGGATGGGCGTGGTCAGCGAACATGTGCACGGCCATGGCCTGGCCATCTGCGCCAACGGCGCGGCCGTGGTCGATCTGCACGACGGCGGCCGGCTGCTCGACGCGCGCCCGCTGCCCGTGGACCGGGCGCTGGCCATCGTGGAGGCGCTGCGCGGCGCGGCTCCCGGCACCTCCTTCGCGGTCGAGCGCACCGAGGGCATCGCGTACGAACCGGACTACCCGCCCTTCCACCGCGACCCGAGCGCGATCATCGCCGCCGCCGAGAAGCTGCTGGACGAGGACGGCGAATGCGGCGGTACGCCGGTCCTCAAACTGCTCGCCCACCACCCCGCCATGGCGCCCGACGCCTTCTTGGAGCTGGGCCGCGCGGTGGCGGGGGCACACGGCGACTTCACCCGCTCCAGCCCGACCGCCCTGCTGGAGATCAGCGGGCTCGGGGTGAGCAAGGCCAGCACCCTGGCCCGGTGCTGCGCGCGCCGGGGCATCGCCCCCGAGGAGGTCGTGGCGTTCGGCGATATGCCCAACGACCTGGACATGCTGGCTTGGGCTGGCACCTCGTACGCGATGGCCAACGCCCACCCGCAGGTGCTGGCGTCGACCACCAGCCACACCGCGAGCAACGAGGACGACGGCGTCGCGGCCGTCATCGAGCGGATCCTGGAGGAGATCCGGGAAGAGATCCAGGAAGGCTGAGGCGCCCGGGGCGGGTCCGGGACGGGCCGCCCCCCGGCCGGGTGGCCGGAGGACGGTTCCGCAAGCCCGGAATCGTTACGACCGAATCGGCTTACCAGAAGAAGACGACGTATCCGGCGCCACCGACGCCGCCCGCCGTGCCGGCCGTGTTGGCCGGACCGCCAAAGCCGCCGTCGCCGCCTTCGCCCCTGATCCCGGGCGGATCGACGATGCCGTCGACCTCTTCGCCGCCCCCGTCTCCGGTCTGCCCGCTGTCACCGGTCCGGTTCACACCGCCCGTGATGCACGAGCCCGTGCCGCCGGCGCCGCCCGCACCGTCGGCGCCGTTGGTGGCGCCCACCCCGGCGCTGCCGTGGAGGCCACCGACGCCACCGGTGGCGCTGAGGAGGGTGGTGGTGCTGGGAGCGATCACGCTTGTGGTGCCACCGGTGCCACCGTTACCACCGTTGACACCGATGGGCCCGGCGGTACCGACGGTACCTGCGCCGCCCAGGTTCACCGTGTAGCTCTGCAGGGCCTGGACCGGGATGACGCACCAGGTGAAGCCACCGGCGCCGCCGCCACCGCCGTTGCCGCCGACACCGGTACCGGTCGGGGTGGCGCCGCCACCGCCGCCACCGCCACCACCGCCGCCGCCCCATGCCTGGACGTGCACCGAGGTCACGCCCGGGGGAGGCGTGAAGGACCCACTCGCGGTGAACTCCCGCACCCCGTGCAGGACGGTGGGGTACTGCGGCGGTCTGGGCGGATTGGGGCGACCGTCCAGGGGGCTCTCGTCCGCGATGGCGGCGGGGGCCGCGGTCAGCAACTGGCTGCTCAGGGCCACCGCGCTCACTGCGGCGGCCAAGACGGCCCGGTAGCGCGCCCGGGATCGTTTGGAGGTTGCGCTCTTGCTGTTCACGTGATGATTTCCTTCCCCGCGTCGGGCCAACAACTGTCGCGGAGTGCGATGGACGATAAGAGGACAAGCTGACCAAACGGCCCGCGAAGCTCATCCCACTGCCCGTTAAGGGAGTCCGCATGCTGACGCAGCGATAGTTGGCCCGCCCAGGTGAGGAGTTGCCCTGACCGGGCTAACTCCCGGTCGGACAGGGCCTCATCCGATCCCTTGATGCCGCCGTGTAAACCGTCCGCCGGAAAAAGTCACCTGGCGCCCGCCGCGGCCCTGACCGGGGGAGCGGCCGCCGCCAGGGCGTGGGCCTCCCCGGCCTCGCGCTCCAGCATTCGCCGGAACGGGCCTTTCTCCGTGGCGAGTTGAGCGTACGGACCGCGCTGCACGGCCCGGCCCCTGTCCAGCACGACGACCTCGTCGACCGCCTCCAGACCAGCCAGCCGATGGGTGATCAGCACGGTCGTACGCCCCCGTGTGGCGGACAGCAGATCGGCGGTCAGCGCGTCGGCCGTCGGCAGATCCAGGTGCTCGGCGGGCTCGTCGAGCACCAGCACCGGGAAGTCCGCGAGCAGCGCGCGGGCCAGGGCGAGCCGCTGGCGCTGCCCGCCGGACAGCCGCGCGCCCGACTCGCCGACCAGCGTGTCCAGCCCGTCGGGCAGCCCGTCCACCCACTCCAGCAGCCGGGCCGCGGCCAGCGCCTCGCGCAGTTCGCCGTCGCTCGCGTCGGTGCGGGCCAGGCGAAGGTTCTCGCGCAGCGAGCTGTCGAAGATATGCGCGTCCTGGGCGCACAGCCCCACCAACCGCCGTACCGCGTCAGGGTCCATGGCCACGGTGTCGCGGCCCGCGAGGGTGTACGTGCCCGTCCGCGGGTCCAGGAAGCGGAGCAGCACATGGGCGAGGGTGGTCTTGCCCGAGCCGGACGGGCCGACGACGGCGATCCGGCGGCCCGGGCGCAGCTCCAGGTCGAACCCGTTCAGGGCGGCTTCGGACCGCCCCGGATACCGGGCCGAGATCCCGCTCAGCACCAGCGGATACGCCCCCTGCGGGGTCTCCGTGGCCGCCGGGGCCGGGCCGGCCGGGCCCTGGTCCGGCGCCCCGTCCGCCACGTCCACCACGTCCACCACGTCGTACACCCGCCGCGCGGCCCGCCGCACCCGCTGGCGGTGCTGCACGGCCAGCGGCAGCCCCGCGACCGCCTCGAACGCGGCGAGCGGCATGAGCACCACGACGGCCAGCCACACCCCGTCGAGCCGGCCGTCGGCCACCGCCCGCACACCGACGAGCGCCGCGGCGGCCACGGTCAGCCCACAGGCCAGCGCGGACAGCCCGGCGCCCACGCCGGTGGCGGCCGCGCCCCGCCGGGCGATCCGGGTGAGGTTGCCGTCGGCGCGGCCCACCTCGTCCAGCCGGCGCGGCAGCGCACCGGCGACGGTCAACTCGGCGGTGCCGGTGAGCAGATCGACGACCTGGGCGGACAGCGCGCCGCGCGCCGGGGCCAGCCGGCGCTCCGCATGGCGGGCCACCACCCCGGAGACAAGGGGCGCCACGACCCCCGCCAGCAGAAGTCCGGCCGCCAGCACGGCGCCCGCCTCCGGCAGCAGCCGGCCGGTGAAGCCGACGGAGGCCACGCCCACGGCCAGCGCGGCGCCGACGGGCAGCAGCCAGCGCAGGAAGTAGTCCTGAAGGGCGTCCACGTCGGCGACCAGCCGGGAGAGCAGATCGCCGCGCCGGGTGTCCTTCAGCCCGACCGGCGCCAGCCGCTCCAGCCTGCGGTACACCGCGACCCGCAGCTCGGCCAGCACCCGCAGCACGGCGTCGTGCGAGACCAGGCGCTCGGCGTAGCGGAAGACGGCCCGGCCGATCCCGAACGCGCGGGTCGCGGTGACCGCCACCATCAGATAGAGCACGGGGGGCTGCTGTGACGCGCGGGAGATCAGCCATCCGGAGACGGCCATCAGCCCGACGGCGCTGCCCAGCGCGAGGGTGCCGAGCAGCAGCGCGAGCCCGAACCGCCCCCGCCAGGCCCGCCCCGACTCCCGTACCCACGCCAGCGGCGAGCGGCGCTCCGGTACGTGGTGCTCCTCGTACGCCGACGGGGCGTCGGGGGCTTCACGGTCGGTGCCCTGGTGCGCACCGTCCGCCGGGACGGTGCTCGGGGCCGCCGCGACCGGGGCCGCCGCGACCGGTGCCACGGCGGTGGGTCCTGGCAGCCGCACCACACGGTCGGCGAGGGGCAGCAGCGCCGGGCGGTGGACGACCAGGAGGACCGTACGGCCCTCGGCCAGCCGCCGTACCGCCTCGACGACCGCCGCCTCCGTCTCCCCGTCCAGGCCCGCGGTCGGCTCGTCGAGCAGCAGCACCGGCCGGTCGGCCAGGAACGCGCGCGCCAGCGCGATCCGCTGCCGCTGCCCCGCGGACAGGCCCGCGCCCATCTCGCCGAGGCGGGTGTCGGCCCCGTGCGGCAGCGCGTCGACGAAGCCGAGCGCGCCCGCGTCCCGCAGCGCGGCCCGTACGGCGGTGTCATCGGCTTCCGGCCGCGCCAGCCGTACGTTCTCGGCGACCGTCCCGGCGAACAGATACGGGCGCTGGGGCACCCAGGCGACCTGGCCGCGCCAGCTGTCGAGGTCGAGCGACGCCAGGTCCCGGCCCGCGACCAGTACCCGGCCCTCGGCCGGCGCGGCGAATCCCAGCAGGGCGTTCAGCAGCGTGGTCTTGCCCGCCCCGCTGGGGCCGACGACGGCCACCGTCTCGCCCGGCGCGATCTCGAACGAGGTCTCGGCCAGGGATGGTTCGGCGCGGTCCGGGTGGCGGACCACAAGACCCTCCACGGTCAGCGCCGCTCCCCGGGCGTCCGGGGCGGGCTCGGCGCCGGTGGCCCCGGGCTCCCGTTCGAGGACCGCGAAGACCTCGTCCGCGGCGGTCAGCCCTTCCGCCGCCGCGTGGTACTGCGCGCCCACCTGCCGCAGCGGCAGATACGCCTCGGGGGCGAGGACGAGCACCACAAGACCCGTATAGAGGTCCAGCTCGCCGTGGACCAGCCGCATACCGATGCCGACCGCGACGAGGGCGACCGACACGGTGGAGAGCAGTTCGAGCGCGAAGGAGGACAGGAAGGCCAGCCGCAGGGTGCGCAGCGTGGCCCGCCGGTAGTCGGCGGTGATGGCGCGGATCGACGCGGCCTGGGCCTTGGCGCGGCCGAAGACCTTGAGGGTGGGCAGGCCGGCGACGACGTCCAGGAAGTGTCCGGACAGCCGGGACAGCAGCCGCCACTGACGGTCCATCCGGGACTGGGTGGCCCAGCCGATGAGGATCATGAAGAGCGGGATCAGCGGCAGCGTGGCGGCGATGATCAGGGCCGAGACCCAGTCGGCGGTGACGATACGGGCGAGCACCGCCACCGGCACCACCATGGCCAGGCCCAACTGCGGCAGATAGCGGGCGAAGTAGTCGTCCAGAGCGTCGATGCCCCGGGTGGCGAGGGTGGTCAGCTCGCCCGTACCGCCCGCGCCGGGCGATGCGCCCGTACCGCCCTCGCCGGGCGATGCGCCCGTACCGCCCGGCGAGGCCGTACCGCCCGGCGAGGCCATCCGCTCAGGCCCCAGCCGCACCGCATGGGCGAGCAGCCGCAGCCGTAGCTCGGACTTGACCGCGGCCCCGGCCCGATGGGCGGCCAGTTCGGTCAGCCAGGCGACCGCGGCGCGGCCGACGGCGACGGCCGCCAGCAGCGCCAGCGGGCGCCCGAGCTCCCCGGGCGCCGCCCCGTGGACGAAAGCGGCGACCACCACCTCGGCGATCAGCATGGCCTGTGCCACCACAAACCCCGCCGACACCAGCCCCAACGCCACGGACGCGGCAAGGAACAGACGGGTCGCCCGGGCCTGGCGCAGCAGCCGGGGGTCGATTGGTTTCACGTGAAACACACCACCCGCGGGGTCAGTGACCGGTCGGCTCGGGAATGTGCTGGGTGCCGATCCGCTTACGGAAGACCCAGTACGTCCATGCCTGGTAGGCCATGATCAGCGGGGTCATCACGCCCGCGATCCAGGTCATGATCTTCAGCGTGTACGGGCTGGAGGCCGAGTCCGCCACGGTCAGGCTCCACTTCGGGTCCATCGAGGACGGCATGACGTCCGGGAAGAGCGCGAGGAAGAGCATCGCGACCGCCGCGGCGATGGCCACCCCGGACAGGGCGAACGCCCAGCCCTCCCGGCCGCGCCGGTTCATCACCAGCGCCGCGAGCAGCGCGACCGCCGAGACCAGCAGCGCGGCCAGCGAACGTCCGTTGCCGCCGTCGTGCTGCGTCCAGCCGAGGAAGGCCACGGCGAGCACGGCGGCGACCGGGCCGAGCCCCGCCGCGAACCGCCGCGCCCGGGTCCGGATGTCCCCCACCGTCTTGAGCGAGGCGAACACGGCGCCGTGGAAGGTGAACAGCACCAGGGTGAGCGCCCCGCCGAGCAGGGCGTACGGATTGACCAGATCGAGGAGGTCGCCGGCGTAGTTCTTGTCCGGTCCGATCGGCACGCCGCGCACCATGTTGGCGAAGATCGCGCCCCAGAGGAACGCGGGCAGCAGCGAGCACCAGAAGATCACGTTCTCCCAGTTGCGCTGCCAGCGCTCCTCGGGGCGCTTGTGCCGGTACTCGAAGGCGACGCCGCGCAGGATCAGACAGACCAGGATGACCAGCAGCGGCAGATAGAAGCCGCTGAAGAGCGTGGCGTACCAGTCAGGGAAGGCCGCGAAGGTCGCGCCGGCCGCCGTGATCAGCCAGACCTCGTTGCCGTCCCAGACCGGGCCGATGGTGTTGATGAGCACCCGGCGTTCCGTACGGTTCCGGGCCAGCGGCTTGGTCAGCACGCCGATGCCGAAGTCGAAGCCCTCGAGGAAGAAGTAGCCGGTCCACAGGACGGCGATCAGTACGAACCAGACGTCGTGAAGATGCAGTGACATGGCTCTCTCCGGTTCAGTACGTTCAGTACGCGAAGGTCAGCGGCTTGTCGGCGTCGTCGTCGGCGGCATCGTGCTCCCCCGCCGCCCCGGCGCCCGGTCCGCCGGAGGGCAGCCGCAGCCGGGGGTCCTTGGCCGGCGGCTTCTCATCGGTGTCCGGCCCGGCCTTGGCGTACTTGGTCAGCAGCCGCACCTCCACGACCGCGAGTACGCCGTACAGCAGTGTGAAGACGCCCAGGGAGATGAGGACTTCGGTCCGGCTGACGCCGGGGGAGACCGCGTCGGCGGTCTTCATCAGCCCGTACACCACCCACGGCTGACGCCCCATCTCGGTGAAGATCCAGCCGAAGGAGTTGGCGATCAGCGGGAAGCCCATGGTCAGGATGCCGATCCGCCAGGACCACTTGGTCAGCAGCGGGCTCATCTCACGCCCCTTGGTCAGCATGAGCCGCGGCACCTCGTCCTCCCCAGTACGGAAGGCGGGCGACAGCCACTTCTTGCGCCGGGTCGTCCACAGCCCGATCAGCGCGGCGACGAACGAAGTCATCCCGAAGCCGATCATCAGCCGGAAGCCCCAGTAGGTCATGAAGATGCTGGGGATGTAGTCCTCGGGCTGCCCGCCGTAGGCGGCGGCCTCCCGTGCGGCCACATCGTTGATACCGGGGACGGAGTCGGTGAAGTTGCTGTGCGCGAGGAACGACAGCATCCCGGGAACCTCAAGCTCGACGCTGTTGTGCCCCTTGCTCACATCGCCGACGGCGAAGACCGAGAAGGGCGCGGGCGCCTGGGTGTCCCACAGTGCCTCCGCCGCGGCCATCTTCATCGGCTGCTGCTCGAACATCACCTTGCCGAGCTGGTCGCCGCTGATCGCGGTGCCCATACCCGCGATCACGGCGACGACCAGACCGACGCGCAGCGACGACCGCATCGCCCCGATCTGCTTCCGCTGCTTCTCGCCGAGCTCCTCGCCGCGGTCCTGGCGGCGCTTGGCCCGCCAGAGGTGGAAGGAGGAGATGCCCACCATGAAGGCGGCGCCGGTGAGGAAGGCGGCGGTGAGGGTGTGGAAGACCACGACCAGGGTGGTGTTCTGGGTCAGCACCGCCCAGATGTCGGTGAGCCGCGCCTTGCCGGTGGCCTTGTCGATGGCGTAGCCGGTCGGGTGCTGCATCCACGAGTTGGCGGCGAGGATGAAGTACGAGGACAGGACGGTGCCCAGCGCGACGATCCAGATGCAGGCACAGTGGATCTTCTTCGGCAGCTTGTCCCAGCCGAAGATCCACAGTCCGATGAACGTGGACTCGAAGAAGAAGGCGAGCAGCGCCTCCATGGCGAGCGGGGCGCCGAAGACATCGCCGACGAAGCGCGAGTAGTCCGACCAGTTCATGCCGAACTGGAACTCCTGGACGAGGCCGGTGACCACGCCCATCGCGATGTTGATCAGGAAGAGCTTGCCCCAGAACTTGGTCGCGTGGAAGTACTTCTCCTTGCCGGTGCGGACCCAGGCCGTCTCCAGACCGGCGGTCATGGCCGCGAGAGAAATCGTGAGCGGGACGAAGAGGTAGTGGTAGACGGTGGTGATGCCGAACTGCCATCGCGCCAGCGTCTCCGGCGCCAGAGCCAGATCCACGGGAATCTCTCCTTACGCTGTTGCCCGGTCGTGCCCACCGCAGGGGTCGCCTGCGGCCCCACAAGGGAGCTTGTGAACGTATTCACATTCACAAGCAAGGATACGCACACACATACGCCCCTTCCCACCGGGGGGGTGGAAGGGGCGTAAGCGGAACGTATCGGTAGGATCCGACCGGCATCTCTGCTGGTTGCGGGGCGTTGCGTGCTCGTCGGCTACTCGCCGGCCGCTCGTCAGCTATTCGTCGGCGGCCCCGTGGCGCGTCACAGCTCCTTGCGGAACTCCTCGGCGGCGCGCAGGAAGACGTCGTTCGCCTCGTCCTCGCCTATCGTCACCCGAACCCCCTCGCCCGGGAACGGGCGCACCACCACGCCCGCCGCCTCGCACGCCGCCGCGAAGTCCACCGTGCGCTCCCCCAGCCGCAGCCAGACGAAGTTCGCCTGCGATGTGGGCACCGTCCACCCCTGCCCGGCCAGCGCCTCGCTCACCCGCGCCCGCTCCGCGACCAGCGCCTCCACCCGCTCGCGCAGCGCGTCCTCGCTGCGCAGCGAGGCCACCGCCGCGTCCTGCGCCAGCTGGCTGACCCCGAAGGGCACCGCCGTCTTGCGCAGCGCGGCCGCGACCGGCTCATGCGCGATCGCGAAACCGACGCGCAGCCCCGCCAGGCCGTACGCCTTGGAGAAGGTGCGCAGCACGCACACATTGGGCCGCTCCCGGTACAGCTCGATGCCGTTCGGCACCCGCTCGTCCCGGATGAACTCGATATACGCCTCGTCCAGCACCACCAGCACATCGCTCGGCACCCGGTCCAGGAAGCGCGTAAGACCGTCCCGGCCCACCACCGTGCCCGTCGGGTTGTTGGGGTTGCAGACGAAAATCAGCCGGGTGCGCTCGGTGACCGCGTCCGCCATCGCGTCCAGGTCGTGCACCTCGCCATCGGTCAGCGGCACCCGCACCGACGTCGCCCCGGAGATCTGCGAGATGATCGGATACGCCTCGAAGGACCGCCAGGCGTACATCACCTCGTCGCCCGGCCCGGCCGTCGACTGCACCAGCTGCTGGGCCACGCCGACCGAGCCGGTGCCGGTGGCCAGGTGCTCGGGCGGCACATCGAAGCGCTCGGCGAGCTCGGCCATCAGGGCCGTGCAGGCCATATCGGGATAGCGGTTGAAGGAGGCGGCGGCGGCCGTCGCGGTCTCCAGCACCCCCGCGAGCGGCGGATAGGGGTTCTCGTTCGAGGACAGCTTGAAGGCCGTCGGCCCGTCCGCCGCGGCCGGCTTACCGGGCTTGTACGTCGGAATGCCGTCCAGCGCTCCACGCAGCTTGGGGCTCTTCTCAGTCACCGCGGCTCCTCCTCGACCGTCCCGTCCGTGCGCGGCGCCCGCGCACGTCGATACCTCACACTGTATGAGGCATCCTGAGCCGGGCGTATCGCGGTGGGCGGACCCTGGGGCACGGGCCGTGAGAGCCCCGCGTCCGGGGGTGCGACAATCCCGGCGCGCGGGGTGCGAGGACCGGGCACACGGGGCCGGCCGCGGGCACACGGGGTCGGCCGACCGCGGCGCGGGATCGCGTACAGCTGAGGGGGAGCGATTCCGCTTCTGCCGCGCGCCGGTGGCGAGCGCCCTGGCGCGCATCACCCATGCAGGTGAGTTGAGACCTCTTCAAGACAACGACCAATCGACAGGCGTGGATATGCCAGAGGCGACTACTGACCCACCCGAACCGTCAACTGGCTTGATTTCCAAGGGAATTGGCCGAAGCGCTCATGCAGAAACGTGCCTTCGCAGAGCCGAGCGTACCCCCGCGCGAAGGGGCCACCCTCGCCCTACTATCGGCTCGCCATGACAGCAGCAGGGAAGCACCAGGTGAGCCGGTCGACCGGCCGCCGGCTGACACGGGCGGGCATCCGGGACGTGGCCGCCGCAGCCGGGGTCTCGATCACGACCGTCTCCGACGCGCTCAACGGCAAGGGCCGGCTCCCGGACGCCACCCGCCGCCATGTCCGCGAGGTCGCCGACCGGCTGGGCTACCGCCCTTCCGCCGCGGCCCGCACCCTCCGTACCGGCAAGTCCGGCCTCATCGGCCTGACCGTGACCACCTACGGGGATGAACCTTTCACCTTCACCGAATTCGCGTACTTCGCGGAGATGGCGCGCGCCGCCACCTCCGCCGCGTTAGCCCGCGGCTACGCCCTCGTCATCCTGCCCGCCACCTCCCGCCACGACGTGTGGTCCAACGTCGCCCTCGACGGCACCGTCGTCATCGACCCCTCCGACCACGACCCCGTCGTCACCGAGCTGCTGCGCCAGGGCATCCCCGTGGTCAGCGACGGCCGCCCGGCCGGCACCCTCCCCGTCACCGCCTGGGTGGACAACGACCACGAGGCCGCCGTGCTCGGCCTGCTCGACCACCTCGCCGACTCCGGCGCCCGCCGCGTCGGACTGCTCACCGGCACCACCACCGATACCTACACCCGGCTGTCCACCACCGCGTATCTGCACTGGTGCGACCGGGTCGGACAGGAGCCGGTGTACGAGGAGTACCCCGCCCACGACCCCTGTGCCGGAGCCGTCGCCGCCGACCGCCTGCTGGCCCGCCCCGACCGCCCCGACGCCGTCTACGGCCTGTTCGACCCCAACGGCACCGATCTGCTGGCGGCCGCCCGCCGCCACGGGCTCCGCGTCCCCGACGATCTGCTGCTGGTGTGCTGCAGCGAGTCCGCGATCTACCGCACCACCGAGCCGCCCGTCACCACCCTCTCCCTCAAGCCCCGCCGGATCGGCACCGCCGTCGTACAGCTTCTGATCGACGCCATCGAGGGACCGGGTGCCGAGCACCCCGTCGAGCGCGTGATACCCACCGAACTGATCGTGCGGACGTCCTCGCAACGGCGTCCGCCACGCACCACGGTGAGCGCGCCGCGCAGCCGTGCCGGAGGTTGACCTGAGGAAGACTTGAGGATGACGCGAGACGCACCCGAACCCGATCCGCTTTCCCTACCGGGCCAATCCGGGATAAAAGACCGCCGAACCGGGATTGCGCCCCGATTGACGGCCCCCTGGTGCGTCACAAGCCCGTACGGTCATTCCTATGATGGGCGGACGACACCGCGGACCGCCCTCGACCAGGCATGGTCTACACGGTGGCACGGCGGCGCGATGGTGGAGGGGTCGATGACTCAGGGGGCCGGTCTGGGAGCCACGGCACGGAACACGGCGGCAGTCCCGCCGGTATCCGCGTACGGAACGTCCGCCGCGCCCGGCCCACTCCCGGGCGGCGCGGTCCCCCCTGCCCCGAACCCGTACGGCGGGACGCCCTACGGCGCGGTCCCGCACGGCCGGGTCCCCCGCGATCCGGCCGCCCAGCCCGCCCCGCCTCCGGCGCCCCCAGCGCCCGCGGCGCACCCCGCGCCGCCCGCCGCGCCCGAGCGCCCCGCTGTGCCCGAGCGCCCTGCCGCGCCCGCCCGGCCGCCCGCGGAGTACACGCCCACCGAGCGCTCCCTGCCGGTCATGGGCCCCGGGCACACCCTCCCGGACACCCCGCTGGTGCCCCCGCAGGACCGCCCGACCGTCGAGCTCACCCCGGTCCCCGACCCCGAGCGCTCCCAAGAGCCCGAGGACGACGGGCCCGGCCCGCTGTACGTGGTCGGCGATGTGCACGGCTACCTCGACGAGCTGCGCGAGGCGCTGGCCGCCCAAGGGCTGATCGACGCCAAGGGCAGCTGGTCCGCGGGCAACGCCCGGCTCTGGTTCCTCGGCGACTTCACCGACCGCGGCCCCGACGGCATCGGCGTCATCGACCTGGTCATGCAGCTCTCCGCCGAGGCCGCGGCCGCCGGCGGCTACTGCAAGGCCCTGATGGGCAACCACGAACTGCTGCTCATCGGCGCCAAACGCTTCGGCGACACCCCCGTCAACTCCGGCGCCGGCACCGCCTCCTTCCAGGCCGCCTGGCTCCTCAACGGCGGCCAGCGCACCGACATGGAACGGCTCGAGGACCACCACCTCCAGTGGATGTCCCGGCTCGACGCGATGGCCGAGCAGGACGGCCATCTGCTCGTCCACTCCGACACCACCGCCTACCTCGAATACGGCGACTCCATCGAGGCCGTCAACGACGCCGTGACCGAGGCGCTGCAGCGCAGCGACGCCGACGAGTGCTGGGACCTGTTCCGCAAGTTCACCAAGCGGTTCGCCTTCCGCGACGAGGACGCCGGCCCCCTGGCCGTCCGCGAACTGCTCGACACCTACGGCGGGCAGCGCATCGTCCACGGCCACAGCCCGATTCCGTATCTCCTCGGCGAGGTCGGCTCCGAGGACGACGAGGACGGCGGCGCGCCGACCGTCGAGGGCCCGCACGTCTACGCGGACAACCTCGCGGTCGCCATGGACGGCGGCGTCACGATGGCCGGAAAGCTGTTGGTCGTCCAACTCCCGCTGAATGTCTGAGGATTCCTAGGATTCATACCACGCCGCGCGGGGAAGATAGACAGTTTCACCGACGCGGAGCGAATTTCGGGAAACCTACTGTCACCCCGCGCCGGATCGGCTCTACCATCGGCTTATCCGTAGCAGGCTCTCCTCCGTTTCCGCCCCACTGCCCGGTGACAGCCGGCACCAAGGCCCTACGGAGCATCGGGGGATGCACATGAACACCGCTCCGCACCTGCTGATCGAGGACCGCCCGGAGTTCGAGCGGGTTCTCGATGAGGCGCTGCGCACCGCGGACCGCCGCGCGGACCTCAGCGGCGTCGGGCAGCGGCTCAGCACCGAGCAGCTGCGCACCATGGCGATGAACGCCGCGGCGGCCATAGCGGCATGCGCGGCCGACGAATACCACCACTATGTGACCGCCCGCGAGAAACTGCGCCAACCGGCGCCGTCCGGCTGGCCCGACACCGTGAGCGACGAGTTCACCGCCACGGACAGGGAACGGGACGGCACGGCGGGCGAGGTACCGGGCGCGACAACGACCGCGGACGGAGCGACCACCGTGGACGGGGCGACGACCACGGGCGGGTTCGCCGCCACGGTGGGGGACGCGGCGTCAGGCGCGGGACTCGTCGCCGTGCTCTCCGTCCTGGCCCCGGTCCTGGCCGGCACCGCGGCGGTCATCTTTCTCCTCGCCGGCTATCTGCTGCACCTGCTCAACCCCACACCATCGATAGCCCAGCCGATGGTCACCGCGGGCTGGCTGTTCGCCGCGCTCACCGCCGCGGGCCTGCTGATCGCCGCCGTCGGCCTTCTGCTCACCGCGATGCGCAACGGCACCGGCGCGATCCGAGGCAGCGCGCGCAGCGCGCAGCGGGAAGAGGTGGACCGGAGCAGAGAGGCCTGGCGGCTGGCGCTGCTGGAGCGAGGCGTGGTGCCCTTCCTGCGCGACGCGCTCGCCGACCCGGCGGCCGCCGACGGCGCCCACACCTCCCCGGCCCCGCCCCCCGCGTCCTCCCCGACACGCCCCTCGTCGGCCTACGCCCCGAGCCGGTCCCAGGCCACCGGCCGCACACCCCACCTCGGCTACAGCCGCCCCGGCTTCTCCACGGAAGGCGACGTCCCCAAGACCCGCCCCCGCTTCACCAGCCCGGACTTCACCAGCCCCGACTACGGCGGCCCGGAACACCAGCCCGACTAGGCCGCGTCTGCTGAACCTCAGGCACTGACCAACTCGGCGTTCGCGCGCTCCGTGACCAGCGCCAACACGCGGCCCGCGACGGCAAGGTCCTCGGCCGGAATCCCGGCGTACAGCCGGGCGGAGATCTCGGCGGTCTCGGCGGAGGTGCTCTCGTACAGCTCGCGTCCGGCGTCCGTGAGCCGCACCCGGGACACCTCCGCCGGGTCCTCCTCCAGCAGCTTCGCGACCGTCAGCTCCTCGATCACGCCGCGTACGACCGACTCGTCGGTCTTCAGCGAGCCGGTGACATCGCCGACAAGCTCGTCCCGGCCGATGGACTCGCCCGCGAGCACGACGGCCACGAGCGTCACACTCTGGTGGAACGTGGCGCCGTGGCGGGCCAGCACACCCTCCACGAGGGCACGCCCGGCATAGTGCGCCAAGGCTATGGCCCGGCCATTGACCGTGGGTGCGGTGGTGGTCATGACTGCTCCTTGTCGTTCTCGGTGTGCGGATCAAGAGATGCGTCGAGAGGCACGTCAAGAGGTACGTCGAGCAGGGTCGCCAGCTCGCGGTTGAACTGCCGTGTGCGCGCGCTGTCCTGCCCCCCGAGCGGCTCCAGCAACTGGTCCAGCAGACCCTGGACCACCGTGATCGCGCGGCGTGTGACATCGCGCCCCTGCTCGGTGAGCGACAGCTGCATGGCGCGCGGATCGCTCGGGTCCCGGGTGCGGGCGACGAGCCCGGCGGCCTCCAGGGCGCGGGCGAGCTTGGAAACATACAACGGCTCGAGCCCTGTGTGGTCGGCGAGCCGACGCTGACTGGGCCGCAGCCCGGAGCGCGACATGCCGTAGAGCGATGCCATCAACGAGTACTGGGCATGGGTCAGGCCCAGCGGCGCGACCGCCCGGTCGACGGCCACCCGCCACTTCATCGACAAGCGCCAGACCAGGAACCCTGCCGTGGCGCTCTCAGCTGCTGAACTCACACCGAATACATTACATGGTCACTATGTACATGGCTACTATTTTTCTGCTGCCCAACCGCCCCGCCCGGTGATCGCAAGCACCCTGGCGAACGCATCGCCCCCGGGCCCCGGATCGGCCCCCTCCCCGAACCTCCCCGAGGCGCTGAGCGCCGACCCGAACGGCACCAGCCACTCCAGCGCGGCCTCGGCCAGCCCCGGCTCCGGCACGAAGTCCACGCCCAAGGCCTGGGCCAGGTCCCAGGCATGCACGCACACATCCCCCCAGCGGATCATCACGGCGGCGTCCCCGCTCAGCTCCCCGAACACCGGATGCCGCACCACCCGCTCCAACACCCCCTCCCCCTCCGCAGCCCGCTCCACCCGCGCCGCCCACACCCCGACGGTGTCACCGGGCGCGGCGACAAGCTCCTCGCCCGTCAGGAGAGAGGTCGCCATGACATGCCCGCCGATCACATGGCCCACCAGATCGCGGATGCTCCACTCACTGCAGGGGGTGGGCAGCCCCCAGTCCTCCGCCTTCGCTTTGCTGAGGATTTCGGCGAACTGGGCGTTGACGACGCGGAGTGCGTGTCGGTTGTCCATCAAGGCTGCTCCAGGAGTCGGTGGTTCAGGGTCGGTGATTCAGGGTCTGTGATCTCGCGCCAGCGGAATGGTTCACTCCCCACCTTTTGAGCGAACTCGCCCTTAATCGTGGGTTATTTGCGCACCGGGATGCATAACGTCCGTCATGGAGGTGATGCTTTCATGAGCACACAAAACATTCCGCCGACCCCGGCGGGCAAGCAGGACGCGATCGACATCAACGACTTCGTGTACGCGGCGACCGGAGCCCGCGTGCGGCGAATCACGCTGCCGGACGGGACCCACTGGTTCCCGGCTGTGGATGTGGCCCAGCACCTCGGCTACGCAAACACACGTCAAGCCCTGAACTTCCACGTCGCCGACGACTATTGCAAGCCGCTCCGAGAGATTGCACGAGGCGTCTATGGAGTAGACGCCTTGCGCATTCCTGCAGGCCAGGGGCTGCAGAAGTCGATGAAGCTGGTGAACACCCAGGGCTTGGTACAGCTTGCCAACGGGTCGACCAAACCGGAGGCTCGCCCCTTCAAGCGCTGGGTCGCCGAGGTGGTGCTGTCTGTGCAGCGCGACGGCTCGTACGAACTCGAGAAGGCCGAAGTACAGCCCACCACCCCGGACGCCCCCACCGCCTACGCCATGCCGAAGGAGGTCGCCGACACCATCGTCCGGCTCGAGGAGCACAACCTCGACATGGATGCGCAGATGCTCGCCATGCAGCGCGAGACCCAGGAGCTGCGCCGCGAGAGCATCAAGATGATGCGGAAGTCCGTGGAGACACAGCGGGAAGCCCTCGAAGCGCAGCGCGAGGCGGAGCGTGTTCAGCGCGAGATGATCGAGGCGATCCGCGAGTCCACCGCCGTCCAGCGGGATTCGATCGCCGCCGGGCAGACCGCCGCTCATGCGCTGACGCAGTGCATGAGCGAGATCCCCGTGGCGATCAACCGGCTCGCCGACCGCACACCCGACCGACGGGACCTGCCCGAGCCGCCCAAGACGGTGACCCCGGCCTCGGTGATCGCCGGATGGCGTGAGCGCAACCTCGTCGTCACCGCCGACATCTGGGCCGTGGCCCTGTATATCCTGCCCGCGATCATCGCCCAGGGCGAATGTCTGTATCCGCTGGGCACCATCGCGTCCAACACCGGGCTCACCTATCACCGTGTGCACGACGCCCTGCGCATGCTGCAGAAGCGCGGCTGTATCCGGCAGACCGGGGTGACCCCCGACGGCGCTCCGGTGTATGTCCTGAAGTAGCCCACCGCACAAACACGGCACAGGGGCCCGAAGTCGCAATCCGAAGTTGCGGCTTCGGGCCCCCGCACATTACCGCCACTCAGTCCGCGATCGACAGATATACGCGATTACCCGCCCGCCGCCGCGAACTGCCCGCTTGACCTTGACACAGTGACAAGGGCTTCACTCCAGCCAAGGAGGTGGTCCCGATGACCGCGCGAGGTCAGGACATGGATACGGCTCGAGCTCTCCAGGCGCTGGAGGACAGCCGCTCGCAGGTACGGCTGCGGGCGGCGCTGGCGGTCGGCACGACGCCTGACCCGGGGTTCATCGACAAGCTCATCGAGCGATGCGCGATCGAGCCCGAGTTCTACGTGCGCGAAATGCTCACCTGGGCGCTCACCCGCCACTCGCCGTCACTGACAGTCCCCAGGCTCCTCAAGGAACTCCGCTCGAAGCGTGCGCAGGGGCGAAGCCAGGCGTTGCACACCCTGTCCAAGATCGCGGATCCGCAGACGTGGCCGGCGATCACGCGGGAGCTTCTGTTCGACGCCGACGACGAGGTGGCGCGGGCCGCTTGGCGGGCAGGGGTCGTACTCGTACCTGCGGACGAGAAGGCCGAGTTGGCCGCGGCGCTGGCGACCCAGCTCGGGCGCGGCGATCGTGAGACGCAGCTGAGCCTCAGCCGGGCGCTGATCGCGCTCGGTGACGTAATCTTGCCGACTCTGCGCACCGCGATGACGGATCTCGACCCTCGCGTGCGCACGCACGCGGTCGCCACGGAACGGCTGTTGCGCGACCCGGACGCCGGATTCGAATTCGCGATCGAGGAGGCGAAGCGCGCTGTTGCCCTCGGCCCGACCAGCCAGAAGGGGTGATGGGCAGTGCTGATCGGCGATGTGGCCCGACGGTCCGGAGTCAGCGCCCGCATGCTCAGGCATTACGAATCGCTCGGCCTGCTGCGGCCGACGGACCGTACCGGCGCCGGCTATCGCGAGTACTCCGACCAGGACATCCGGCGCATCTTCCATATCGAGAGCCTGCGGTCCTTGGGGCTGTCGCTGCGTGACGTCAGGCGCGCGCTCGATGACCCCGACTTCACGCCCCCGGATCTCGTCGACGACCTCATCCGCCAGACGCGAGAACGCATCGCAGCCGAGACTGAGCTGCTCACGCGGCTCCGTCGGATCGGTGCCGCGGAACCCGACGGATGGGAAGACGTCCTCCGGATCGTCGCGCTCCTCCAGGCGTTGGGTTCGGAGAGCGCCGGGAAGCGCCAGCGCGCGGCCCTGTCCTCGGTCGATGGGGTTCCGGTGCCAACGGAAGCATTGGTCGAGGCAGCCCTCAACGAGACGGACACGAACGTCGCCGGAGCCCTTCGATGGGCTTTGGCGCAATCGGGCGACGATGGCGGATTGGCACTGCTGGCCGAGGGCCTTGACTCACCGGTGGCCGAGGTGCGGAAACGTGCCGTCCAGTGCGTCGCTGAGTTTCCGAGCCGTACGGCGACCGCACTGCTGCGGGACGCCCTCACGCACCCCGACATCGTGGTCCGCAGGTGTGCGGCCATGGCGCTCGGGGCACGTGGAGTGGCCGACGCGGTCCCCACGCTCATCGACATGGTCGTGGACGAGGACGCGAACGACGTCGATGCGGCCGATGCGCTGAGCGCGCTGGCGAGTCATCCTGCGTTGGCGGATCAGATCGCCACCCGGCTCGTGGAAAGTCTTGCCCACGGCGTCACGGAATCGGCGTCCGCACGTCGACGGCTGACGCAGGCGCTCGCGGATATCCCAGGAATCACGGCGTCACGTGCCCTCGCGGAGCTGTCACGCGACGAAGACCGTGTCGTCGCGCTTACCGCCGCATACATTCTCACGATGCGCGACGCACGATGAGGGCGGTGGGGACCAGTTGCTGTTGGTCCCCACCGAGAAGATCAGTCCGCAACAGGCAGGTAGACGCGATGCCCCGCCTCTGCGAACTCCTTCGACTTCTCCGCCATCCCGGCCTCGGCCGCGTCCATGGCGCCCCCGTGCTCTCGCCGGATGTCCTGGCTGATCTTCATCGAGCAGAACTTCGGCCCGCACATGGAGCAGAAGTGCGCCGTCTTCGCCGGTTCCGCAGGCAGCGTCTCGTCGTGGAAGGAGCGGGCCGTGTCCGGGTCGAGGGCCAGGTTGAACTGGTCCTCCCAGCGGAATTCGAAGCGGGCGTCGGACAGGGCGTCGTCCCACTCCTGGGCGCCGGGGTGGCCCTTGGCGAGATCGGCCGCGTGGGCGGCGATCTTGTACGTGATGACGCCGGTCTTGACGTCGTCGCGGTCCGGCAGGCCCAGGTGCTCCTTCGGTGTGACGTAGCAGAGCATCGCCGTCCCCCACCAGGCGATCATCGCCGCGCCGATGCCCGAGGTGATGTGGTCGTAGGCGGGGGCGATATCGGTGGTGAGCGGGCCGAGGGTGTAGAAGGGGGCCTCCTCGCAGATCTCCTGCTGGAGGTCGATGTTCTCCTTGATCTTGTGCATCGGGACATGGCCCGGGCCCTCGATCATCGTCTGGACGTTGTGCCGCTTGGCGATCCGGTTGAGTTCGCCGAGCGTGCGCAACTCCGCGAACTGCGCCTCGTCGTTGGCGTCGGCGATCGAGCCGGGGCGCAGTCCGTCGCCGAGCGAGTAGGTGACGTCGTACGCGGCGAGGATCTCGCAGAGCTCCTCGAAGTGGGTGTAGAGGAACGACTCCTTGTGGTGAGCCAGGCACCACGCCGCCATGATGGAGCCGCCGCGCGAGACGATGCCGGTCTTGCGGCGGGCGGTCAGCGGGACGTACGGCAGTCGTACGCCCGCGTGCACCGTCATGTAGTCGACGCCCTGCTCGGCCTGTTCGATGACGGTGTCCTGGTAGATCTCCCAGGTCAGCTCCTCGGCCTTGCCGTCGACCTTCTCCAGCGCCTGGTAGAGCGGCACCGTGCCGATGGGGACGGGGGAGTTGCGCAGCACCCACTCGCGGGTGGTGTGGATATTGCGGCCGGTGGAGAGGTCCATGACCGTGTCGGCGCCCCAGCGGGTGGCCCAGGTCATCTTCTCGACCTCCTCCTCGATGGAGGAGGTGACGGCGGAGTTGCCGATGTTGGCGTTGACCTTCACCAGGAATCGCTTGCCGATGATCATCGGCTCGATCTCCGGGTGGTTGACGTTGGCCGGAAGGACCGCCCGGCCGGCCGCGATCTCCTCGCGGACCACCTCGGGGGAGACGTTCTCGCGGAGCGCCACGTACTCCATCTCCGCGGTGATCTCGCCCCGGCGCGCATAGCCGAGCTGGGTCACGGCGGCGCCGTCCCGGCCCCGGCGGGGCTGGCGGGGGCGGCCGGGGAAGACCGCGTCGAGGTTGCGCAGCCCGCCGCGCGGCGTGGTGTGCTTGATGCCGTCGTCCTCGGGGCGGACGGGGCGGCCCGCGTACTCTTCGGTGTCGCCGCGGGCGAGGATCCAGTTCTGCCGCAGCGGCGCGAGGCCGCGGCGGACATCTGTCTCGATCTGGGGGTCGGTGTACGGGCCGGAGGTGTCGTACAGCGTGACGTCCTGGCCATTGGTGAGGTGCACTCGGCGGACCGGGACCTGGAGGTCCGGTCGCGAGCCGGTGACATATCCCTTATGCCAGCCGAACTCGACCATTTCGGGCGTGCGTGCATCCTGCAGAGTCATTGAGACCCACTCCCTACGCCGGCATTACCCGGTAACAGGTTCAGCGGTCGGCGCAGCATGGGGCCCGGGACTCGTCCCGGGCCGACACAATCAGCGCCCTCTCAGCCCGGTGCTCCGAGCTCCCGCGATTGCAAAGGTGTCACCCACGCTAACGGTTGTCCGGCGGCGCTGAACAGAGGGCCCTCACTCTTGCGATGATCTGACGGTGACCTCGACACCGCAGCAGCATCAGCCCCATGAGCCCGGCCCCGAGCCCGGCCGCTCGCACGGCGGCGTGCGCGGCCACAGCCCTGAGCCCGGCCCTGAGCACAGCCCCGGAACCAGTCATACGCATGGTCATTCTCACAGCCACGGCCCCGCCACGCCCGTCTCCACCCATCTGCGCAAGGTGATCGCGGCGGTCCTCATCCCCTTCGCCGCGGCCGTCGTCGCCGGGCTGATCGTGCTGTGGCCGGGCGGTACGCCCGACCACAAGGCCCATGAGCGCAGCGGGCTCGGCTTCGACCAGCAGACCGTGGCCGGGCGGGTGGTGAAGGTCGAGGAGGTCAACTGCGCCGACGTCAACGCCCAGCCGCAGCAGCCCACCGAGCCCGGGCAGGACGCGGCGAGCCAGGAAGGCGCGGCCGGCGGATCCGGCAAGGACACCATCTGCGAGAAGGCGACCATCGAGGTCACCTCAGGCAAGGACAAAGGCCGCACATTTGAAGAAATCGTCCAGCCGAACGCGTCCCGCAAGTACGACGCCGGCCAGAAGCTGAAGCTGGCGTACGCGCCCAAGGCGCCGAAAAATCTGCAGTACTCCGTCTCGGACGTCGACCGGGCGCTGCCCATGGCGCTGCTCGCCGGGCTGTTCGCGCTCGCGGTCGTGGCCGTCGGGCGGCTGCGCGGCGTCTTCGCGCTGGTGGCGCTCGCGGTCAGCTTCGGGGTGCTGACGCTGTTCATCCTCCCGGCGATCCTCGACGGCTCCAACCCGCTGGTCGTCGCGATCGTGGGGGGCAGCGCGATCATGCTCATCGCGCTGTACATGTGCCATGGGCTGACGGCGCGTACATCGGTCGCCGTACTCGGCACGCTCATCTCACTGCTGCTGATCGGCCTGCTGGGCTCGCTGTTCATCGGCTGGGCGAGCCTGACGGGCAACACCGACGACCAGACGGGGCTGATCCACGGCCTCTATCCGAATATCGAGATCCGCGGTCTGCTGCTGGCCGGGGTGATCATCGGGTCTTTGGGAGTGCTGGACGACGTGACCGTCACCCAGACCTCCGCGGTGTGGGAGCTCAGGGAGGCGGACCCCACAGCGGGCCCGCGCAAGCTGTACGCGGCCGCGATGCGCATCGGGCGGGACCATATCGCGTCCGTCGTGAACACCCTGGTCCTCGCGTACGCGGGCGCCTCGCTGCCGTTGCTGCTCCTGTTCTCGATCGCGGACAGCGGAGTGGGAGCGGTGGCGACGAGCGAGATCGTCGCGGAGGAGATCGTACGGACGCTCGTGGGCAGCATCGGCCTCGTCGCCTCGGTGCCGGTGACCACCGCGCTTGCCGCGCTCGTGGTCTCCGCGGACCGCGCGCCACAGGGCGGCGCGGAGCAGGGGGGCCACGGGGGCCGGAGCGGGCGCGGACGGCGGCGCCGGGCGCGCGGGCGATAAGCCCAGGCAGGGGGCACCTCCCGGCGGTGGCCGGGGGAGAGCCGAGCCCTGACAAAGAGGCGACCCGAGCCCTCCAAAAGAGCCGCGCGCTAGCCGGCGTACCGGTCCTCCGCGAGGATCCGGTCGAGCTCCGCGTCCAGGTCGCCGACCGGATCGCAGGCCGCCTGCTCCTGGCCGAACGGAACCACCCGGTCCGTACGGTCCAGGAAGGCCACCAGCGGGGCGGCGCCGGCCCGGAACAGCGCCCGCTCGGCCCCCACTTGGAGCCTGATGAAGACGTCCGAAAGCCCCTCCGGTGAGGCGGGGGCGATGCGCACATCGCCCTCGCCCGAGGGTTTGCTCAATCCGTCCAATAGCAACTCCCGGGCGAAGGCCCAGCTGACGGGAGCGTCGCCGGGCAGATGGAAGGTGATCTCGACTGCGTACGGGTCGCTGCTGTCGTAGGACAGCTCGACCGGGATCCGGAAGGAGAGGTCCTGGGAGACCAGGAAGGTCATCGTCACTTCTGCCTGGACTGTGTCGCGCATGTCACGCATCGTTCGCCGCCCCGAGTTGATTGCGAATGGCCAGGTTTGAACGGCCTGGCCTCTTGACGCCATGGTCCGCCTAGCTCCAGCGGGCCATAAGAAGTGAATTTTCAGATATTGATAGGGATTGAGAGAGTGCTGATATCTCGGCCGACTCTGGAGCGTAGCGACTCGACTGCGGGGCGGAGTCGGTTTGCCTCATGTGAGGGACTGGAAATGGCCAGAGTTGCCGCGGCTGTTCGCGCGGCTGCGATCAAGAAAATCGGCGCGGGCGGGCGCATCCGCTCGCCGGGCCTGGCGGGGCGGCGCCGGCCTATGACGTGGGAGTTCGGAGCCGGTTCACCGGCCGCGGCCATGATTGCTTTCGTCAACAGGCACCCCCGGGGTGTGTTGCGAGGCAGACGCCCGGAACGGGAGACGTCGAGCACTCGAACTCTAACCGGAACGGTGCCGTCAAACTGAGGTTTGGAACGCGCGTATCCCCCACGCGGCGTACCCGAGACCCGCGGTGTACCCGCGGCACGCGACGACGCAGCCGCGGTCTGTGGCGTACGTGAGGCCCGCGGCGAGCTACCCGCGGCCCGCGGCGGGGCAACCGCCGCGCGGGGTCACCAGTCGCCGCGGGACGACGAGGACGAGCTGAACTTCCGCACGAGGTAGATCAGACCGGCGACGAGCGCCACCAGCAGCAGGGCCTTGAAGACCAGACCGACGACGAAGCCGACCACGCTCATGATCAGCCCGCCGAACACGGCCAGCACGAGGATCGGAACCGCGACCCATGTCACCCACCACGGCAAGCCCTGAAATATGCCCTTCGTCGCCACGTCGGTCCCTGCTTTCTTCACTGAGCGAGTCGGTCCGGACCGACAGCTTCTGCGCCGGCCCGCATCCCCCGCCTTCGATGCTAGGACGGCCGACAAGCGAACACAGGCCCCGCGTCCCCCGTCCTCCCCTGACCGAACCCCTACGGGACGCGGGGCGGGCGCATCAGCTCCCAGTCGGAGAACCAGCCCCCGAGCGGAGAATCGGCTCCCGAGCGGAGAGTCAGCTCTCCGGCGGGGAGAAGACGACCATGACCCGCAGGTCCTCCGTGATGTGGTGGAACTTGTGCGCCACACCGGCCGGTACGTACACCACGCTGCCGCGCGCCACCTGTGTGGTCTCCATCCCCACCGTGATCGATGCCCGTCCGCTCACCACCAGGTACACCTCGTCCTGGCCGTGCGGCTGCTGTGGATCGGTCTGGCCCGCGTCCAGCGCGTACAGCCCGACGGACATGTTCCGTTCGCGCAGGAACTGTAGATACGCACCGTCGTTCGCGGCACGCTCCGCCTCCAGCTCGTCCAGCCGGAACGCCTTCATTCGCCTCTCCGCCCCTTGCTCCCCGGCCCTGCCCAGCGCGGGGCCTGTTCTGCGACGATCTCAACCATGAAGAATCTTCTCGTCAAGACGATCGCCAACGCGGGCGCCCTCTGGGTGGCCATCTGGCTCCTCAAGGACATCACGCTGAACGGCGAGAACGCCGGCCGCAAGGCGATCACGCTCATTCTTGTGGCGCTGGTGTTCGGCCTGGTGAACGTCGTGGTCAAACCAGTGGTCAAACTGCTGGCCTTTCCGCTGTTCATTCTCACCCTCGGGCTGATCACCCTGGTGATCAACGCCCTGATGCTGCTGCTGACCTCCTGGGCGGCCAACAAGTTCGACCTGGCCTTCCATGTCGAGGGCTTCGGAACGGCCGTCATAGGCGCATTGATCATCTCCATAGTCGCCTGGGCCCTGCATGTCGTCCTGCCCGACGACAAGGACTGAGCGCAGTCCAGCATGATGGGACGCATGAGAGCCCCGTCGCCCTACCGCGTCTGCTTCGTCTGCACCGGCAACATATGCCGGTCGCCGATGGCCGAATCCGTCTTCCGCGCATACGCCGAGGAAGCCGGGCTCGACGGTCTTGTCGAGGTGGACAGCGCGGGCACCGGCCCCTGGCACGAGGGCGACGGGGCGGACCGGCGCACCATTTCCGCACTCACGGCCCACGGCTATGAGCAGAACCACACCGCCCGGCAGTTCCAGTCCACATGGTTCTCGACTCTCGACCTGGTGATCGCCCTGGACAGCGGCCATCTGCGGGAGCTGCGCGCCCTCGCCCCGACGCCCGAGGACGCCGCGAAGGTGCGGCTGCTGCGCGAATACACCCCAGGCACAAGCCCAGGCACGGACCCGGACGCCCTGGACGTGCCCGACCCGTACTTCGGCGGGCCGGACGACTTCGAGGCGTGCCTGGAGATGATCGAGGCGGCGAGCGAAGGGCTGCTGGGCGCGGTGAGCGAGGCCCTCGCCGCCCGGGACACTTCCGCCTCAACCTCCCCAGCCACCCCTGTTACTTCCGTCACACCGACCGCCCCTGAAGAGAACGCATGACGAACAACCACACGGGCGACGGCACACGGGCCGTACGGGCCGGGCTGCCCGAGCCCGAGGCGTACGAGCCGACCCTGCCGGGCCCGGCCTTCGCCGCCCACTACCACCTGCCCGGCGACGCCGACGTCCACCAGGGCCCGTACACCTACGGCCGGGACGCCAACCCCACCTGGACCCGGCTGGAGCGGGCCATCAGCGAGCTGGAGTCGCCGGACGCCGACGCCGAGACGGTGGTCTTCGCCTCCGGCATGGGCGCGATCTCCGCGGTGCTGCTGTCCCAGCTGGGGCAGGGCGACGCGGCCGTCCTGCCCTCCGACGGGTATCAGCTCCTGGCCCCGCTCGGCGAGCGGCTGAGGGGCTACGGCATCGAGGTGCGCACCGCACCCACCGGCGGCGACGCCCAGCTGCCCCTTCTGGACGGCGCGCCGGACTCGGGCGGCAGACCCCATGGCGGACCGCGGCCCGATAACGAACCGCGGCCCGTGAAGCTGCTGTGGATCGAGTCCCCGGCCAACCCGGGCCTGGACGTATGCGATATCCGCCGGCTGGCCGACGCCGCCCACGAGCGGGGCGCGCTGGTCGCCGTCGACAACACCCTGGCCACCCCGCTCGGCCAGCGCCCCCTCGAACTCGGCGCGGACTTCTCCGTCGCCAGCGGCACCAAGGCGCTCACCGGCCACGGCGATGTCCTGCTCGGCTATGTCACCTGCCGCGACCCGGGCCTGGCCGCCTCCGTACGGGCCTGGCGCAAGATGGCCGGCGGGATCCCCGGCCCGATGGAGGCATGGCTCGCGCACCGCTCCCTGGCCACCCTCCAACTGCGCGTCGACCGCCAGGCGCGCACCGCGCTCGCCCTGGCCGAGGCGCTGCGCGAGCGCCCCGAGGTCACCGGGCTGCGCCACCCCGGGCTGCCGACCGACCCCGCGCACCGCGTCGCCGCGGCGCAGATGCGCGGCGGGCGCTACGGCTGTGTGGTGTCCTTCGTCCTCCCCGGCCAGGAACACGCCGATCGCTTCCTGGCCGCGCTGCGCCTGGTCGACGACGCGACCAGCTTCGGCGGCGTACGGTCCACGGCCGAGCGGCGCGGGCGGTGGGGCGGCGACGCCGTGCCGGACGGCTTCATCCGCTTCTCGGTGGGCGCCGAGGACCCGGACGACCTGATCGCGGATGTGCTGCGGGCCCTCGCCGAGGCACAGGACGATCCTGGATCCACGGCGTAGCGGGATCAGGCCACGCCGGGCGGGCGTCTCGAGTCTCCCCCCTCGTGACTCGAGACGCCCCGGTTCCCTCATGGAGAACCGCTTGAACAAGGCTAGTTGACTCAGCGTCAGTGTCCAATCACAGTAGCGACATGGACCTATCGGCATATTTATAGTTGGCCTGCGGCGGGGGTGCGTCGAGCGGAGGGGAACCGCATGGATCTGGCCCTCTTACGCACATTTGTCACGGTTCATCGGGCCGGGTCGTTCACCCGTGCCGCCGTTCTGCTCGGGCTCTCCCAGCCCGCCGTCACCGGCCAGATCCGTACCCTCGAGCGCCAGCTGGGCCGCCCGCTGTTTCTGCGCACCGCGCGCGGGGTCGTCCCCACCAGCGTCGGCGAAGAGCTCGCCCACAAGGCCGCGCCCCACCTCGACGCGCTGCTGGAGATAGCCGAGGCCGGGCTCGACGACAGCTCCGCCAACCGCACCCTGCACCTCGCCGGCCCCCCGGAGTTCACCGCGCTGCGCGTCCTGCCCGCCCTCGCCCCGCTCATCAACCAGGGCCTTGCGGTGCGCTGCGCCTTCGGCAGCGCGGAGGAGCTGTTCGAGGGGCTGGCCGCCGACCACCACGACCTGGCCGTCACCACCGCCCGGCCCCGCGGCCGGCTGCTGACCGCCGCCCCGCTGTGCGACGAGGAACATGTGCTGGTCGCCTCGCCGCGCTGGGCCGCCCGGCTCGGCGGCCCCGCGGTGTTACAGGTCAAAGGCGTCAGCGCGCTGGAGCGGCTGCCGGTCGTCGAGGTCCATGAGAGCCTGCCGCTGATCACCCGCTACTGGTCGGCCGTCTTCGACACCCCGCCGATCACCGCGGGCACCGTCATCGCCCCCGATCTGCGGGCGGTGCTCACCTGTGTCGTGGAGGGCGTCGGGCTCGGCGTCCTGCCGCGCTATCTGTGCATGGACGCACTGGACGCGGGGGAGGTCGTCGCCCTGCTCAACCCGCCGGTACCGCCACTGCGCACGTACTTCCTGGTGGTCCGGAACGGTGCGCTCGCCTTGCCGCATATCGCGCGGGCGCACGAGTGGCTGCTGCGCGCCGCTGTTGACTGGTGAGTATCGGGTTTCACCGGGCGACGCATGCGGCAGATCTCCACCATGACCGAACGACCTGTGGTCAAGCGCACCGCCCGCGCCATCCTGCTCGACGGCGGCCCCGAGCCCCGGCTGGTCCTGATCAAGCGCACCAAGCCGGGCGAGGAGCCGTACTGGATCACGCCGGGCGGCGGAGTGGAGCCCGAGGACGCCTCGGTCGTCGACGCGCTGCACCGCGAGGTCGACGAGGAGCTCGGCGCGAAGGTGACGGACGTGGTGCCCGCCTTCGTCGACACCGTCCCGCACCCCGACGAGTCCTCGCCCGGTGTGAAGGTGCAGCACTTCTTCGTATGCCGGCTGGGGTCCATGGACCTGTCGCGGCGGCACGGCCCGGAGGTGGACGAGCCCTGCGGGGAGTACGAGGTGGTGCGCGTCCCGTTCACCCGGGCGGGGATCGCCTCGGTGGGGGTGGTGCCGCCGTCGCTGCGCACGTATCTCGACGCGAACATCGAAGGTGTGCTGGCGCTGCTCGCCGACGACCTGGGCTGACCCGCCGCCCCATCAAGACGGCCGGCGACGACCGGAACCGACAGCCGTCGGCTACCGGAACCAGCCGCTGAACGGCTGCCCGGCCCCCTCCGGTGCCCGCTCCCGGGCCCTGGCCAGCACCCGCTCGGCCTCCTGCTGCCACTCCTCGGGGCGCGCGGGCCCAGAGCCATGGTCGGCCTCCGGCTCCGGCTCCCGGCCGGCCACGGGCGTGCGCCGGCCCCCGCGTACGTCGGCGGCGGCGCCGAAGAAGTCGCCGCCCTTGCGCTTGAAGTCGTCCGTACCCCAGTCGTCACGGTCCCGGTCGGCGACGCCGCCGCCGGCCAAGCTCCCGGCCAAGCTGCCGTCCGTACCGCGGCCCACAGCACCGACCCTGGCCGCGACCCGCCGCTGGGCGGGCGCCTTCTGGAGATGCGGGATGTGCTTGGCGCAGTGGATGTACGCCTCCTCGACCGTCACTTCGACCCACACCACGGCCCGCCGCCCCGGCACCGGGTCGACCGGCAGCCCGGGGTGGGCGGCGCGCATCTCGGCGTCCTCCACCACCCGCGCCCGGCCGTTGATGTGCAGACCGATCCGGTCGCGCAGGAAGTCGATCATCAGGATGCCGAGGTGGGGGTTGTCCTCGATGTTCCCGAGGCTGGCCAGGACGCCGTTGCCCCGGTATTCGGGGTAGGCCAGGGTCCGGTCGTCGAACACCCGCAGAAAGCCGGGCGGTCCGGCCCGGAAGGTGCTGTCGCACTCGCCGTGCCGGTCGGCCGTCGCCAGGAAGAACATCTCCTGGCGGCCGACGAACTCCCGCATCCGTTCGTTGAGCCGGTCCAGCACCTGCTCGTCGTAGAAGCGGTCGGCGCGGTCGCCCGTGTCCAGGCGCCGCTGCAGCCGGTGTTCGCCGTCGCTGCCCGGACGTCTCGTACGGTCCCTGTCAGCCGTGGGGGCGTCGGCCGGCATGGTCCATGCCGTCGCCGCCCTCGCCGTCGTCTCCGTCGTCGCCCTCTCGTGCTCGACGTCGTCCACGCTCACTTGTCCCTCATCCTGCGATGCTCGAGTCAGTGATGCACTGCTCTCCCGGCCCCCAGTCCCCTGCTCCTCACTAGTCACTACTGCGCCATGGCCCCCCGCCGTGTTGCAGTTGCCCGCTATTCCCCCGCCGCGACGAGCTCTTCGAGCGAATCGTGCCGTATGCGGTGGGACGGGATCCCGATGCCCCGCAGGGTGTCCACACCGCTGCGGATCATCCCGGGCGGGCCGGACAGGTAGGCGTCGTACGTGTTCCACGGGCCGTACTGGCGGACGGCGTCCGGGAGTCGGCCGCTGAGCCCGTTCGTCGGGGTGTCGGAGACGACCGGGCGGACCGAGAGCCAGTGGTGGGCCTGCGCCAGCCGCAGCATGGTGTCGATGTCGTAGAGGTCGTGGTCGCTGCGGGCGCCGTAGAAGACCTCGACCGGGCGGTTGCGGCCGTGCTCGGCGACGTCCTCGACCAGGGCCTTGATCGGCGCGATGCCGGTGCCGCCGCCCAGGCAGAGCAGGCCGTTGTCGGTGGAGTGGTCGACCGTCATCGAGCCGGCCGGAGGGCCGAGGCGGATCACATCGCCGGGGCGGGCGCGGTGCACCAGCGCCGAGGACACCCAGCCGGCCGGAATCGCCTTGACGTGGAAGGACAGCAGACCGTCCGGGCGGGGCGCCGCGGCGAAGGAGTAGTGCCGCCACACCCGGGGCCACCAGGGGGTCTCCAGGGACGTGTACTGGCCGGCGAGGAAAGGGTACGGCTGGTCGGGGCGCACGGTGACGACCGCGATGTCCTGGGTGCGCAGCTCATGGCCGACGACCTCGGCCTGCCACCACGCGGGCGCGCGCAGCTCGTCCTCGGCCGCCGCGTCGATCATGATCTGCGAGATGGCGGTGTACGCCCGGACCCAGGCGCCCTCGGTCTCCTCGCTCCAGGTCCCGGTCGCATAGCGGGTGAGCGCGCCGATCAGGCACTCCCCGACGGCCGGGTAGTGCTCCGGCTGGGTGCCGTACTTGCGGTGGCCGCGGCCGAGCCCCGAAAGGTACTCGGTGAGGATGTCCGGGTCGTCCACCAGCTTGGCCGCGGTCAGCAGGGCCCTGAAGAGCCGGTCGCGCTGGGCGTCCATCGCGGCGGGGAACAGCGGGCGCAGATAGGGGTGCTGGACGAAGAGCAGCGCGTAGAAGTACGAGGTGACCTTGTCCGAGATGGGCTCGATCTCGGTCATCGTGCGGCGGATGAGGATCGCGTCGGGCGAGGCGGTGGGGTCCTCGGAGAACGGGCCCGCCGGCCGTACGTCCTGCGCGCCGGGCGCCTCGTCGGGGCGCTGGTGCTCCTCGTGCTCCCGTACGGCGGGCGGCCGGGCGTCGACGGGCTGCCGGGCGTCGACGGGCGGGGCGTGCTCCCGTCGGGCGGGTCTCCGCCACTCGTCGGAGGGCGGCGGCGCCCCGGCCCCGGGCGGGGGTGGGGGCGGCGCGGTCTGTGCCGGGGGCGGCGCGGTCTGTGCCGGGGGCGGCGCGGCGTTTACGGGCGGCGCCGG